>DASWQQ010000080.1:0-24592 GCA_036403615.1 Candidatus Dormiibacterota bacterium
TTCGCCGAATCGGTGATCCGGGAGATGACCCGCATGTGCCTCGAGGCGCACGGCGCCGACTGCGTCAACCTGGCGCAGGGATTCCCTGACTTCGCGGCGCCCGCCGCCTTGAAAGATGCCGCGATCAAGGCGATCGAAGACGACTTCAACCAGTACGCCACCACCTGGGGAGCGAAGGTGATGCGCGACGCCGTGGCTGCAAAAACTGCCCACTTTCGCGGCATGAAGGTTGACCCGGAGACTGAGCTAACCGTTTGCTGTGGTGTCACCGAGGCGATGCTCTCGACCATCCTCGCCCTCGTCGATCCCGGCGACGAGGTGATCATCTTCGAGCCCTTCTACGAGAACTACGGACCCGACTGCGTCCTTTCAGGCGCAACGCCGGTCGTGGTCCCTCTGGTTGCACCCGACTGGCATTTCGACCCCGAGCGCCTTCGCAATGCGTTCAGCCCGCGCACACGGGCGATCGTCATCAACACGCCACACAATCCAACCGGCAAGGTCTACAACCGCGAAGAGCTCGAATTCATCGCCGGCGCCTGCCGCGAGTTCGATGTAGTGGCGATCACCGATGAGATCTACGAGCACCTCGTCTACCGTGGCGAGCACATCAGCATCGCCACCCTGGACGGGATGCGAGAGCGGACGGTCACCATCAGCGGGCTCTCCAAAACCTACAGCGTCACGGGCTGGCGACTCGCCTACGCGATAGCTCCTGCGCCGATGACGAGTGCGATCCGCAAGGTCCACGACTTCGTCACCGTGGGTGCACCGCATCCGCTGCAGGTGGCGGCAGCAACCGCGCTCGCCTTTCCCGACCAGTACTACGTCGATCTGCTCAGCGCCTACCGCGAGCGACGGGACTTCATGCTGGAAATCCTCGACGACTGCGGCTTCAAGAGCTACCCGCCGGACGGAGCCTATTACGTGATGACGGACATCACCGCCTTCGGGGAGGCCGACGTGTCACTGGCGCAGCGCATGGTGCGGGAGATCGGACTGGCAACTGTGCCGGGCAGCAGCTTTTACCTCGACCCGGAGCGAGGCCGCAGGCAGTTGCGCTTCTCATTTCCCAAGAAGATGGATACGCTCAGGCGCGCCGCGGAGCGCCTCAAGAGGCTCCGCCCGGTGGCTGCCTGATGTTCTTAGCATGTCCCAACCGCTGTGGCATCGGCCGCTTCGAGCTCTGGAATGCCTCGGTCTTCGTCGACACGCTTGGCCGCTTTCTTGACTTCAAGGTGGTCGACGCCCCCCTCTACCGCTGCACCGAGTGCGGCAGCCCGGCAGTCGACCTGGGCGACGTACCAAACGCCATGGCGGCGGACCGCGAGGCGCTCGACAACCCCGCTCGCGAGTACGCCTGCCCGAGTTGCGAGAGCCTCTTCAGCGCACCGGCGAGCCAGACCCTGATCGTCTGTCCGAGCTGCGGCCAGACCTTTCCAGTCAGCGACGCCGGCTGACGCTCGGCAGGCGGCCGGCGATCTGAGGCAGAACTTCTCCGGCTTTCCCGTGGATGACCACTGAGGCAGCCGGGTCGAGCGGCGTGGGATCCGCATTGACGATGCAGAGCCGCGCTCCGCTGGCCAGCGCCAGGCGTGGAATTCCGGCCGCCGGGTAGACCTGCAGCGAGCTGCCGATCACGAGGACGAGATCCGAGTTACGTGCGGCCGCCTGCGCCCGGGTGAGCCCCTCTGCCGGTAGGGGCTCGCCAAACAGGACGACCGTTGGCTTCAGATGCAAACCCTGGCAGGAGGGACACGGGGGTGGGCATTGAGTACGGTTGATCGCATCGATCTCGTCTCGTGGAAACTCCGCGGCGCAATCGAGACAAACCACACCCGCCGACGAGCCATGGAGCTCGATGACGTCCCGGCTGCCGGCCTTCTGGTGCAGCCCGTCGGTGTTCTGCGTGATGATCATGCCGAGCCGTTCCTGCCCCTGCAGCTCGGCTAAGGCGAAATGGGCCGGGTTGGGCTGGGCGCCGGTCCGCCGGTAGTTCAGGCTGTAACTCCAGTACTCACGGGGATCCCGCTTCAGCGTATCGATGTGCGCGACCTTGTAGGGGTCGAAGAGCGTCCAGAGCCCACCCTCGCCACGGAAGTGGGGTATTCCGCTCTCGGCCGAGATTCCCGCCCCGGTGAACGCGATCGCGCTTTTGGCCTCGAGCATCAAACTCGCCACCAGGTCGAGGGCCGCTTGATCCAGGCTCAACGAAGCCCGGCGAAAAGATCGTCCTCAGGCAACGGCGTTTCAACGCTCGACCTCACCCGCTCGTAGGCCTCGCGGGCCCATGCCTGGGTTCCGAGCACATCCCGCACCTTCATGAACCAGCTGTCCACAGGGATCTGCGTTTTGTGCGCCAGCATCGCCTCGATCTTCACGTCGACGTAGGCGCTGACATCGAGCCAGGTAGTCACTCGCTCGTCTCCTACGGCAAATGGCGGCGGTTCGCCGTCCGAGCCCCAGCGGTTCTCTATTCCGGCACGTCTCATCGCCTCCGCCATCTGCTTGCCGGCAGACTTTGGGAATGCCGTGTAGTACAGCTTGCTTGGTCGGAATGCCTCCCCGCCCGGAAAACGCTCGGTGTCCGCCGCAAAGAAGAAGGCGGTGGCAGCGACGCGATGGGTCTTGATGTGGTCGGGGTGGCCGTAGCCGCCAAACTCGTTCTCGGTTGCAATGACCTGGGGGCGGACGCGCCGTATCACCTGGATCAGCCGGCGGACAGCCTCTTCTTCGTCGGCCTGCCAGAATGTCCCCGGCTCCCGGTTGCGCGGCAGGCCGGCCATGCCCGAGTCCTCGTAATCGAGAAAGACGAGCTCGCCAATCCCCATGATCTGGCAGGCGCGGCGCAGCTCAGCCTCTCGAATCTGCGCCAGGCGAGGGGCGGCCTCTTTCGGATCCAATTCCGGATCGAGGATCTCTCCCACCTCGCCGCGGGTGGCCGTAACCAGGGTGGTTCGGATACCCTCGGCACTGTAGCGGGCAAGCGTCCCGCCCATGGTGATCGCTTCGTCGTCGGGATGCGGCTTGACGGCAAGCAGGCTGAGGGGCTCCGCGGTCATTTGCGCTTACGAGCTCGTACTTCCTCGATCAGCTGCGGGACAACTTTATGGACGTCGCCGACGATACCCAGGTCGGCCAGCTTGAATATGGGCGCCTCCGGGTCCTTGTTGATCGCCACGATGGTCTTGGCGCCCTTCATTCCCACTGTGTGCTGCATGGCGCCGGAAATGCCGACCGCGATATAGACCGTGGGTTTGACCGTCTTACCCGTCTGGCCGATCTGCATCGAGTAGGGCTTCCAGCCGGCATCGACCACGGCCCGGCTCGCGCCCACGGCCGCGCCCAGTTCGGCAGCAAGCTCCTCCAGCATGCCGAAGTTCTCGGGTGAGCCCAGGCCGCGACCGCCACTGACGATAACCGCGGCGTCCTCCAGGCGGGGACCCGCGGCTTTCTCTTTCTCCCGGCGCACGACCCGGGGAGCCTTGCTGGTCGAGACCGGTTCCGTCAGCGTCTCGATTTCGGGCTTTCCCTCGCCGCCCGGCTCCGCCGCGAACGCCTTGGGACGCACCAGCACCAGGGGCGTCGCCGAGGTCCGAGGTACCGTGGTCACCAGCAGGCTGCCGCCGAAAACCGGTGAGATGACTGAGTAGCCTTCCCCCTTGCGCTCCAGGTCCGTCGCGTTGGCGATCAGAGCCGTTCCCAGCCGGGCACTCAGGCGGGAAGCAATGTCTCTCCCTTCGTAAGTCATGCCGAATAGGATCAGCTCTGGCTTGTGCTTCTCAATCAGCGTGGCAAGCAGATCCACCGCGGGAACGGCGAGCAGGTCGCGAAAGGCCGCGTCCTCATGCACGAGGACCTTCTTTGCGCCATGGGCGCCCAGCTGATCGGCAGCCTTTACGCTCCCGGGTCCAAGCGCCACCGCGGTGACCTCGCCCAGGCTCCGGGCCTTTGTCAGCAGCTCGAGCGAGATGGGACGTGGAACGCCGTCGACCGTCTCGGCGTAGACCCAGATCATCAGATGATCTTCAGTTCGGCGAGGTATTCGGCGACCCGCTTGCCGCCTTCGCCCTTGTCTTCCACCACGGTGCCGGCCTTACGAGCTTCCGCCGGCGTGACCTGCACGACCTCCTGTGTGAGTGCTTCCTTACCCGCCTGGCCGGCCAGCCCGAGATCCTGGAGGGAGAGCTGCTTCACTTCCTTGTTCTTAGCCTGCATGATGCCGCGCAACGACGGGTAGCGAGCCTCATTGATGCCGCCCGTCACGGTTACGACGGCAGGCAGGGAGGACTCCACGACGTCGAAGCCGTCGTCCGTCTGGCGGTCGATCACTACCTTCCCCTCGGAGACTTCCAACCGCTTGGCGAAGCTGAGCAAGGGTAGACCCAGCAGCTCCGCAAGCTGGCCGGGGACGGCGCCGGAATAGCCGTCGGTGCTCTCCGTGCCGCAGATGATCAGATCGAACGGTTGGTCTTTTGTCGCAGCAGCGATCGCTCGCGCGGTGCTCAGTGAGTCGGAATTCTCCAGCGCCGGGTCGGTGATCAGGATGCCGCGAGTTCCTCCCATGGAGAGCGCCTTCCGCAGAGCGTCCAGCGCCCGCGGCGGACCCATCGACAGGACCGTGACTTCTCCGCCGGCTTTTTCCACCAGCTGCAGGCCGGCCTCAACTGCGTGCTCATCCCCCGGATCCAGAACCAGGTCGACACCCTCACGCACCAGGCGGTGGGTCGCCGGGTCGAGCCTCCCTGGCACATTTGGATCGGGGATCTGTTTGACGCAGACGAGCACATTCATCGGGGCCGATTCCCATTATGCGCAAAGGGTTGGAGCCACAAGCAGCATCGAGTCGGGATTCAGCTTCGACGCTCTGGCGGTTCGGCTTACCAGCGGCTCAAGCGAGGCGAGACGAAGCGCCGGTAGATTGGTCGAAGCAGGAGCCGGGTTCTCCACGACCGAAAGAGCAGCTGATCGACGTCGCGGCGGCGGATTGCCTGGAGCAACTGGATCGTTTTGCGCAGCCTGTAGAGCCGCAGTGCGAAGAGAATCATTTTTTCCTCCTGCCGACGCTATTTATCTATAGATGACTGTTTGTACCCGCCTGGGAACTCCGGTAACCGCTACGAACAAATGTTCTATTCTGTTGGCTTATGCCCCGCACGGAATACTTCGAGATAGTCGCAAAGTCGGCTCTGAACCGGGTCAGCCACATGGGCTTCGATTGGTCGCTCAACCCCTATCAGGGCTGCTACCACAGTTGTGTCTACTGCTTCGCCCGAGCTCACGCCAAACTCGCCGATCGTGATCCCGGCGCGGGATTCTCGGCACGCGTCGGAGTCAAGGTCAACGTCGCCGAGCTGCTTCGCCGGGAACTCTCCAGCCCGCGCTGGAAGCGCGGCAAGGTCGCCTTCGGAACCGCAACCGACCCCTATCAGCCGATCGAGGGTTCGAAACGTCTGACCCGCCAATGCCTGATGGCATTCCGCGATTACCGAACCCCCGTGGGACTCATCACCAAAGGCACCCTGGTGCTTCGTGACATCGACGTGCTCGTCGAGCTCTCGCAGCGTGCCGGCACGACCGTGTGCTTCAGCGTACCGACCGTCGACCAGGCGGTCTGGTCACGGACCGAGCCGGGCACGCCACCTCCCATCAAACGTTTGCGCGTCATGAAGCAGCTGGTGGAGGCCGGCATCGAGGCGGGCGTCGGGATGGCACCGGTACTACCCGGTCTGAGTGACGCGCCGGCCCAGCTCGAAGCAACCGTGGCGGCCGCCGCCGAGGCCGGGGCCTGCTTTGTCTGGACCAACGTCGTCTATTTGAAACCTGGAACCAAGGAGCATTTCTTCACCTTTCTCGAGCGCGAGTACCCGCACCTGCTGCGCCGGTACCGCGAGCTGTTTCCGGGTGCCTACGCCCCGGCGGCGGTCAAGGCTCCCGTAACGGAGGCGGTTGCGAGGCTGCGACACCAGTACCGGGTGGCGGATCGCCGCGCCTGGCGTGCCCAGCCGGCGGAGCTCGACGAGCCTGCCGTGCAACTCCCGCTGCTCCCCTGACAACCCTGATTTGACAGGGCCGCGCCAGTGTTCTACCGTAGCCGCGAGTGTTTCGCTGGCTGACCCGGCTGTTCAAGCAACAGGTCGAGGCTGAGGCCGCCGCCGCAATAGCACCAACGCCAGAGGCGCCACTCAAGGCCGCTCTCCAGCCCACCCAGAGCGATCCGGCCCTGGCTGTGATCGATAGCAAGCCGGCTGAGCTGGCGGTTGTGGAGGCGCCGGTCCGTACTCCCACGGAGCCAGAGCCCAAAGAGACGTGTCCGACCTGCGGCCGCACCAGCGTTTTCGCCGGCCCTCCCGGTCAGCGCTTCTGCACTTACTGCGCGCTTCGGGACGAGCTCTTCGATCGCCGCGCCGCAGCCCAGGAATAGCGACCCGCATTGATTTCATATCCGATCCTGTGGGAAAGCGGTATCTACCTGCCCGAGCAGCAGCTCTGGCTCGACCCCAGCCGGCCCCGGCCCCGGGCGGTAATCAGTCATGCGCACAGCGACCACGTCGCCGCCCATCCACAGGCTTATGCCACCCCCGCCACCCGGCGGTTGGTCAGCCACCGCCGTCCCAGGGCGGCGGCCATCACTGCCGTTGATTACGGCGAGCGGCTGGAGCTGGACAGCTGCCACCTCACCTTCTATCCGGCAGGGCACGTGCTCGGCTCTGCCCAGACGCTGGTTGAGACACCCTTCGGGCGCGTCCTTTATACGGGCGATCTAAAGACCCGGCCGGGTTTCACCAGCGAAGCGGCTCCCGTGGTCGACGCAGACGTACTCATTCTGGAAAGCACCTTCGGAAAACCCCACTATCGCTTTCCCGATACGAACGAAGTCCTCGCCACCGTCATTTCCTGGTGCCGGGCCACCCTGGCGCTTGGCTCGACCCCGATATTGCTGGGCTACTCACTGGGCAAGGGGCAGGAGATCCTGTCGGCGCTCAGCCGGGAAGGCCTAGACATCTGCCTGCACCCGGCGCTTTTCGGCGTCACCGATGTCTACTCAGAACTGGGCTGTGTCTTTCCTCCTTACCGTTGCTTTGACGGGCCAACAAGCGGTGAGACGGTCGTGATAGCTCCACCGTCGGCGGCACGCAAGTGGCTACGCCAGTATCCAGGCCCGTATCGGACCGCGGCACTTACCGGCTGGGCGATGGATCGCAGCCTGAAGTCGCGGCTGAACGTCGACGCGGTGTTCCCCCTCTCCGATCATGCCGACTTCGAGGAGCTGTGCCGCTTCGCCGAGGCGGTGTCCCCCAACATGACCTACACCGTGCTCGGCTTCGATGAGGAGCTGGCGCGCCACCTCCGCTCGCGCGGACTAAGAGCCAAGGCGCTGGGCGGCATCGACCAGCTGCGACTCTTTTAGCGGCGCGATCTGCAAGATCGTTTTGGACTGATCGTTATTTCGTCAAGCGCACTCGACGTGCGCAAGCGGTTCGCCGCTCACGCGATAAGGAGGTGACGCATGGCGACCACGAAGAAGGCCACGAAAAAGGCCAAGAAAGCGACCCGTAAGAGCCGCTAAGGCAACTGGAGAGGGGGCGAAAGCCCCCTCTCGGTTTTCTACCGCGTTACGATCCGCCGGTCAAGATCGCCCGAATGCTGAGTCCTACCATGAACAATCCGACAACCCCGTAGACAAGCGGCTCCCGGCGGGGCGCCCGGTTCGAGGTGTAGCTGGAAGCGATCGGCAGCGCGATCACAAGCAGGACTCCGTAGAGAATGTGCAGTCCGTCATGGGGACGTTTGTTTCCCGCAACAAAAAGTAATGCGCCGACCAGCCCCTGGGCGATAAAGAGGACTTCCGTCATCACCAGGCTCGACCGGTAGCCGCTGGTCGCTTCGCGCTTCAAGAGAAAGGTGATGATGCCCCAGATCCCGATGATGAGGGTGATCAGAATTGCCGCGATCGCCAGCCGCTGGTGGAGCAGGAGCAGGAAACTCAGCTTGCCAGCGCCTCCGGCTTGAGACTGGCGACTGCCGCCTCGAGCGTCTTCAGTGAGTTCTTGAAGCTAAGGGTTTTACGGGCCGCCGCGGCATCGAACCAGCGCGCCTCCTCGACTTCGGAGAGCTGCGGAGAAAGCGCCGCGTCGCCCGAGCATGAGACGAGGAAGTTGTGCACAGTCTTGAAGACGAGTCGACCTTCCCAGCGAAAGGCGTACTCGATCGAGGGGAGGGCCCTGACCATCGTCAGGTCCGCGAATGGGAGACCGGTTTCTTCCGAGATCTCGCGCAGGGCGGTCACCTCCGGGGTCTCACCTTTTTCCATAGCTCCCTTGGGGAACGACCACCGCCCGTTGGCCTTGATCAGCAGGAACTGGGGACCCTCTTCGGACGTCCGGTAGACCACGCCCCCGGCAGATACCTCGCGTCGGACGCGCGCCGGCTGCGATGGTCGTGGCACGTCCTTATTATGCCGTCGCCATTCAGGGCACCCTAGACTCTCTGCCATGACTTCGGAGCGGGCCGGGCAGAGGCTGCTGGTGGTGATGCCGCACCCCGATGACGAGTGCTTCAGCACAGCCTGCACGATCGCGCGCTATGCCAGTGAAGGAACGACCGTTTCCCTGCTCACGCTTACACGTGGCGGCGCCGGGCTGTGGCAGGGCCGTGACCCGGGCGACCTGCGCCCCCTCACCGACGTCCGCGAGCTGGAACTCCGCGAGGCGGCCCGCGCGCTTGGGGTTGCGTTCGTCGAAGTGCTCGACTACCCCGATGGCGCGCTGGAGAAGATCGAGGAGGTAGAGGCCACTCGCGAGCGATGCCTCGGCGATATCGTCCGTGCCATCCGGATCTACCGCCCGCAGGTGGTCGTCACCTTCGGCCCAGAAGGCGTCTACGGCCACCCCGATCACAAGGCCGTCAGTCGGTTGACGGTGCAGGCCTGCAGCCTCGCTGGAGAGCCATCGCCATTCGAGCTGGAATCGGCTGCTCTAGGCATCACGCCCTGGTATCCGAGCAAGCTCTACTTTCAGTCGGCGACTCCCGCGACAGTCACGGCGTTGGAGCTCCCCACGCCCGCACCGATCACGACCCGGGTACGCACCCAGGGATTCGAGGAAGCGAAGATAAAGGCCTTCAGGGCGCATCGCAGCCAGGCCCAGGAGTGGGGACCGCTGCGGAAAGTGATCGAGGGTCTCAACGGTGAGGAGGTGTTTTCGCTGGTGGGCGCCCCCGAGGGACTTTCAGAAGAAGACCTTTTTCAGGGGGTGGATCTGGCCGGCTAGAGGGTGATCGGACCTCCCAGCTCCGATCCCGAGCGTGCCCAGCGTTCTTCCATCGCCGCCCCGTCGGCGGCCTCCGCTCGCACGCCCGTCAATGCAGCCAGCGCCGCCAGGCAGAGGAGTGGTGGCAGGAGGATCAAAAGCGCCAGCTGCAGGCTGTGCACCGCGTCGGACAGCCTGCCGATAGCGATCGGCGAGTAGGAATCGCCGAGCAGGTGCTCGATCAAGAGCGAGAGCGTGACCGCGCTTGCCCGGAACGTTGGCAGTACGACGTTCTGCTTGATCGCCGTATAGGGACCGCTGTAGAGGTAGAGGGCTATCACCCCGAGCAGGAAGAGGGGAACGAAGCTGGCCGGCCCGGGGGCGAGCAGCGCCAGGGTGACAAAGATGGCGCCCAGGAGGAATCCGACCGCGCCGATCGGCAAATTTGCCGTCGCCCCGCGGCGACGAGACCACCAGTCGGCGATTACCCCACCACTGAGCGTCCCGATCAGTCCGCCGACGACGAGGACTCCTCCGGCGAGGGTGCCGGCGCCCGCGGTTCCCAGGCCGAATCGGCGGTGGAGGTACTCGGGAAGCCAGAAGGCGGCCCCGCCGAGCACGAAGAATAGGAGCGTCTCGGCGGCGATAGTTGCCCGCAGGCTCGGGATCGCCAGCAGCTGGCGGAAACGCCGGAGCCCAACCCTGGTCGCGGGGCCGGTGGCCGGTCCTCCCGCCTCGGCCGCGCCGCGGAGCGGCTCCCGCAGGCGGAAGGCAAGCAGGGCGAAGAGCAGCCCGGGGATTGCGGTCAGGTAAAAGGCGGCGCGCCAGCCGAAGACGCCGGCCACCACACCACCGCCGGCGAAACCCACGGCAATGCCCACCGCCGTTCCCGCTCCCCAGATGGACATCGCCCGGCCGCGCTGCGACCTGGGGAAATAATCACCAAGCAGGGAGGTCCCAGCGGGGTAATAACTGGCCTCGCCGATGCCGAGCAGAGCCCGGGCGGCGAAGAGCTGTGCATAATTGCGCGCCAGCCCGGTCAGCAGCGTTGCCAGGCTCCAGATGGTCACGCCAACTGCGACTACCGTCCTGCGAACCCCCCGATCGGCCCAAAGCCCGAAGGGTAGAGCTGAGACCGCATAGACCAGCAGAAAGGCGGTACCCAACCCGCCGATGGCAGTGTCGCTGAGATGGAATTCATCCTGGATCTTGCTGGCGACAACGGGCAGGATGTAGCGATCGAGGTAATTGAGGAAGTTGATCCCGACCATCACGCCCAGCACGTAGCGCGCGTAGCCGGGTTGCATGCGTGAATTATCCGGAATAGGGCGATCTACAGCTCGAGCTTCAGGAGGCGGGCGGCGTTTTCCCGGAGGATCTTTACCTTCGCTTCGGGTTTGAGCTCGAGCGCGTCGAACTCCTCCAGGACCCGGGCGGGCTTGATGAAGGGATAGTCGCTGCCGAAGAGAGTTCGATCACTCAGGCGACCACCGATCTCGCGCACCAGCTCGGGCGGGTAATAGCGCGGCGACCATCCGGAGAGCTCGATGAAGATGTTCGTCTTGTGCAGCGCCATGGCGATCAGTTCGAGGTGCCAGGGCCAGCCGAAATGCGCGCCGATGATGGGTAGCTGCGGAAAGTGGGCGGCCACGACATCAAGGTGGATCGGCCGGGCCGGATCCAGTTTGATCCCCTGGCCGCCCGGCTCACCGGCACCAATACCGCTGGTGCCGGTGTGAAAGAGACAGGGGATGTCCAGCTCGGCCGCCTTCTGCCAGAGGGGGAAATGGCGTTCATCGCTGGGATAGAAGTCCTGCAGCGAGGGATGGAATTTGGCGCCGATCGCTCCCAGCTCTGTCACCGCTCGTTCCAGCTCCTGGACTGCGTTGGGTTTCCAGGGATCGACGCAGGCAAAGAACGCAAACCGCCTGGGATGGCGTTTTACGATGGCGGCGACGACTTCGTTGGCCAGCGGCGGCCTGTGCGTGGCGGTCTCCGCGTCCCAGGCAAGCAGGATGCCGAAGACCTGTTCCTGGGCATACTCGACGGCGAGTTCGTCCACCGACCGGACGTGCACGTCGCCGCGGAAATAGCGGGCAGCGGCTGCCCGGTAGGGCCCCATGCTGCCCTCCAGCCACTCCACCGTGGGCAGGTGGACGTGCAGGTCGACGGCCCGGATCACCGGCCTAGGAGGCCAGTTCCTGCTGTTGGACGATCGTGATCGGGTCGCCGACCGCGATCTCCCCGCCGCTGATCACCCGGCTGTTCATTCCTCGCCTGCCTTCCAGCTCCGCCTTGAGTCCCGGCCGGATCTCGTCCATTCGGAAGCACGGTTCGCAGATCGAGGTGATCTCGACCACCGCCTCAGCGCCAAGTTTCAGTTGTGTTCCGGGGCTCAGGGTCATCACGTCCAGACCCTCGGCCGTGATGTTTTCTTTGATAACACCGGGTTTTAGACCGAGCTGATCGAGCGATTCCCGGTCGGCGATCAGGACCTGGCGCCTGGAGGCGGCATTCGCGTGCTTATCACCCTCAAGGCCTAGCCCGGAGTCGAGCCGGGCGCGGCGAAGGAGCTGCATCGGCTCGCGGTGGCCCGGACAAAGCTGGATCGAACTTATTCGCGCCTGCATCGATACAGATTACGAGATCGCTGACTGTTCTACGATGACTTTGGATGCCGCCGATTGAAACGCGGGTCGAACGCGATTCGATGGGCGAGGTGGAGGTGCCCGCCACCGCCTATTACGGGGCCAGCACGGAGCGAGCCCGCCGGAACTTCCCGATCAGCGACCTGCGCCTGCCACGGCGCTTTATTCGGGCCCTGGCCCAGATCAAAGGGGCGGCTGCGCTCGTAAACGCCGAGCTTGGCTTGCTGGAGACCAACCTCGCCAACCCGATCCAGCAGGCAGCAGAGGAAGTCGAGGAGGGCAAGTTCGACGGCGACTTCGTCGTAGACGTCTTCCAGACCGGCTCCGGCACCTCCACCAACACCAACGCCAATGAGGTGATCGCGAACCGGGCCAACGAGATCCTGAGCCAGCCGCTGGGAGCGCGCAAGCCGGTGCATCCGAACGATCACGTCAACCGGTGCCAGTCCAGCAACGACGTCATCCCGTCGGCGATGCAGCTGGCGGCGCTGGTCGCGATCCACGAGGAGTTGCTGCCCGCGCTGGACTACCTGCTGGGCACGCTTGAAACCAAGGCGACCGAGTTCATGCCCGTTGTGAAGACGGGCCGTACCCACCTGCAGGATGCGACCCCGATCCGTCTCGGACAGGAATTCCAGGGCTACGCCGGCCAGGTTCGACGCTCGCTGCAGCGTCTTCGCCTGGCCTCAGAAGAGCTTTCCGAACTGCCGCTCGGCGGCACCGCGGTTGGCACCGGCATCAGCGCCCACCCGGAGTTTGCCGGCCGGGTCTGCAGTCACCTGCAGCGTCGGACTGGCCTGGCGGTGCGGGAAACGGACAGCCACTTTCAGGCGCAGGCAACCCTGGACACGGTGCTCTCCGCCGCGGGCGCGCTGCGTGTCACTGCGGTAAGCCTCTGGAAGGTCGGCAACGACCTCCGCTGGTTCGCTTCGGGGCCGCGCGCGGGGCTTGGCGAGATCACGCTGCCTGAGGTCCAGCCGGGGAGCTCCATCATGCCCGGAAAAGTAAACCCGGTGATCATCGAGTCGCTCTCAATGGTGGTCGCCCGGGTGCTCGGCAACGACCAGACGATCACCATCGCCGCCCAATCGGGGAGCATCTTCGAGCTCAACCTGATGATGCCGGTGGCAGCCTTCTGCCTGCTGGAGACGATCGCCTTGCTGTCAACCTCGGCCCAGAACCTGGGGCGCCAGTGTATCGCCGGCATCCGCGCAACCGACCGTGGCCCGCGCATGGTCGAGGAAGGACTGATGCTTGCGACCGCCCTTACTCCAGCAATCGGATACGATGCGGCCGCGAAAATTGCCAAGGAAGCACTTGCCACCGGCAAGCACGTGCGGGAGATCGCGCGCGAGCGGACTCAGCTGACGGAGGAGGAACTGGATCGACTTCTCGATCCCTCGCGAATGACCCAGCCAGGTGTCGAGGCTGGACCGGCAGGCGGGTAAGCTCGCCTTCTCGGAGGCCGAGACTCTCGAACTTCGGGCTCGGGCTCAGCGCCTGGCCGGGGCGACGCCGCATTCAGACGCGCCTGAGGTACTGCGCCGCGTTTTCGGATTGCAAGCTCAGCTACTCAGCGCGGCGTATCTTGGCGTGCGCGTCCGCAGCCGTGGGCTCCTGGTCGATGACATCAGCCGGGCGCTGGCGCGGGACCGTTCGATCGTACGGTCATGGCTCTTTCGCGGAACACTGCACCTCGTGGCAGCGGACGACCTTCGCTGGCTTGTCCGCTTACTCGGCCCAGTCTTTGCCCGCGGTTCGGGCTCACGCCAGGCGCAGCTCGGTCTCACAGGCGACATAAAAGCCCGCGGAGTAAATGCGCTCCGGCGGATTCTGGCGGGCGCCGGACCGCTGACCCGCGGGGAGTTGGTCGATCGCCTCTCCTCAGCGGGCATCGTGCTGGATCCAAAGAGCCAGGCCCCGATCCATCTAATCCGGCTGGCGGCATTGCAAGGCATCCTTTGCCTGGGACCGGACCGGCCCGATGGAAAGCAGACCTACGTCCTCCTCGACGATTGGGTCCCCGCGTCGAAGGGAATCAAGCGCGAGGCGGCTCTCGCTGAGCTGGCGCTTCGCTACTTCCGGGCGTACGGTCCGGCGACTATCGACGATCTCGCGGCGTTCAGCGGGTTGACCCTTTCGGAGGCGCGCGAGGCGGCCCTGCTGACGAGGGCGGACCTGGCCCATGTTACGGTCGCGGCAAAGCCTGCTTTTATCGCGCGGCAGACCGACACTTCTCTTGTCGG
This sequence comes from Candidatus Dormiibacterota bacterium, assembly GCA_036403615.1. Taxonomy (GTDB): domain Bacteria; phylum Chloroflexota; class Dormibacteria; order CF-121; family CF-121; genus JALYYC01. The sequence goes on from DASWQQ010000080.1 coordinate 14,146, forward strand.
AAACACGCACGTCGCTACGCGGCTCCTGCCCGCGTTCGACACTTACCTGCTTGGCTACCGCCGGCGCGATCTGGCTGTTCCGGCAGCGCTGCAAACTCGCCTGCAACGGGGCGGCGGCTGGCTGCACCCGGTGATGATCGTCAACGGGAAGGCGATGGCGGCCTGGAGCCTCCAACGGACCGCCAAGCGCGCAGCGGTCCGGATCGAGTCGGTCGGGCCGATCAGGCGAGCAATCCTCGAAGGTCTCAAGGACGAGGTAGCCGACATCGCCCGTTTTCTTGATGTCCCCACGACATTAGACGTGACCTCCGGCGGAATGGCCACCGCGGAGCGAGCGACCGACTTCGCCTAGCTATCGGCTTCTATCAGGCCTTTGCGAATCGCGTACTTGACCAGCTCGGTGCGGTCGTGCATGCGAAGCTTCTTCATGATGTGATCGCGGTGCGTCTGCACCGTCTTGATGCTGAGAAAGAGCGTGTCAGCGATCTGCCGGTTCGTCTTGCCTTCAGCCACGAGTCGCAGCACCTCCCGCTCGCGGTCACTCAGGGGCTCGAAGGTCTCTCGTTCAGGAGCCCGTTGTAGATAGTCCGAGACGAGAAGACGGGCCACCGACGGATAGAGATAGGGCTCACCCTTGCTGGCGGCCTCGATCGCCGCAATCAGGTCTGAGGCGGCGGCCTTTTTCAGCACGTAGCCGACTGCGCCCGCCTTCAGCGTCTGAAAAAAATATTCCTCGTTGTCGTGGGCAGTGAGGATCAGTACCTGCGTCTGCTGGCACATCCGACGAATCTCTCGGGTCACCTCGATCCCGGACATACCGGGCATCGCCACGTCGATGACAGCCACGTCAGGGCAGTTGGTGCGGGCGAGGCGGATCGCTTCCCGCCCATCCGTCGCCTCGGCGATTACCTGGATCTCGCTCCGGCCCTCGATGACGGCGCGGATGCCGGCACGCACCAGGTTGTGGTCCTCGACCAGCATCACGCGAATTGGCCTGCGCTCAACTTGCATGGTTGCCATCCAACGGTAACTGTGCCACGACCTCGGTGCCGCGCGACGGCGCCGAATTCACTTCAAGCGTGCCGCGCAGCAGAGTGGCACGTTCGCGCATGCCGAACAGGCCCAGGCCGGCACGCCCGCGCTCCTCCGTTTCTGGAATCCTCGCCGGATCGAATCCGACTCCGTTATCGCGCACGCTGAGCCGGACGCCACTCCCGTTAAGGCTTCGCAGGTCGATCTCGACCCGGGACGCGCGCGCGTACTTGTTGGCGTTGGTTAATGCCTCCTGGGCGATCCTGTATAAGGCTGTTTCGATAGGTGCGGGCAAACGATCCTTGAGACCGTCCACGTGCAAGAGGACCCTCGGGCCGGAACGCTGCCGCGCCAGCGTCCGAAGCGCAGGGACCAGGCCCAGGTCATCCAGCACCGAAGGACGCAGGTCCTGCGACATTCGGTGCACCTCTTCGAGCGTGTCCTCGAGGGTGCGCTTGACCGCCTCCAGTTGCTGCCGGACACTCGGGTCCGAGGTCCGCTCCAGGAGCAGGTCGAGGCTGATGATCTCGTGAGTCAACGCCTGGCCGGTTTGATCGTGTAGCTCCCGGGCTACCCGCTGGCGCTCACGCTCCTGCGCCTGGAGCACTCGCTGTGCGCTCAGGTGACGTTCGTGTTCCAGCCGGTCGAGCATGGAGTTAAAGACGGTCGCGATCCGGCGGACGTCTGGGTCGGCGTAAGTCGAGTGAACCCTGGGTTCGTGCATGTCCGGTTTGACCGCGACCATCATTGATTCCAACTCGCGAAGAGGGCGAAAGGCGAGCCGCAGGATGAGGAAGTTCACCACCAGGATGGCCAGCAGACCGATGGCGAGGAGGATCAGCAGGGAGGGCAGTCGGGAACGACCCGAAAAGTTCAGGGCGATCAGCGGACCGCTCAACGCACCGATGGCAATGATCGCGCTGTTGGCCACCGCCACCTTCTGAAAGGTGGTCAGATTTCGGTGCCAGGTTCGCGGATCGAACCGGCTCTTCACAGCTAATTGTAGGCACGCTGGTAGCGGCGTATCAGGCGCTGATTTTGCAATCAGCCGGCATCGCCTCCCATTCAGGTGGGCGCCCTATGTCCGCGGGCCCTCAGCCGCGTCCAGACTGGGTAAAGACAGCAATGGACGAAATGAACAACGCCAAAGAACTGACGCGACGGAGATTCATGGAGCGGGCGACGCGAGGATTTGGCTTCGCCATCGCTGCCATCATCGGCCTGCCGGCCATTGGGCTGGGGATCGCCTCCGCGACCGGCGGGGCTATCAGAACGCTGGTAAAGGTCGGGTCGCAGTCGCAGCTGGGACCGGAGCCGTTGGCAGTCCCGATCAACTACGTTGCGCGGGATGCCTGGCGCGAGACGCGGCAGCAGGCGGTCGTCTACCTGCGGCAACCACCAGGAGGCAAGGTGGAGGCACTCAGCGCCCGCTGCACCCATCTCGGCTGCACAGTGCACTGGGTTGCTGCCGCGAACCGCTTCCAGTGTCCCTGTCACGGCAGCCAGTTCGCCGCGGACGGCAGCGTGCTGCATGGGCCGGCCGAGCGGCCGCTGGACAGGTTGACCGTCTCCAAGCGGGGCCAGGACGTGTTCGTGCAGGTATGAAAGCTCGGGTAGCGGGTTTCCTCGAGCAACGGACAGGTCTGGGGCCGGTTGTCCGCTACGTACTTGATCGCCGCCTGCCCGCAGGCATCTCCTGGTTACACACCTTCGGCAGCGCCAGCCTGACCCTCTTCATCCTGATGGTCGTGACCGGGATGTTCCTCGCGCTGAACTACGCCCCCTCCATAACCGACGCCCATGCCAGCACCTCTTATATCCAGCGCCAGGTGCCACTCGGCGGCCTGGTCCTCGGCCTCCACTACTGGGGGGCAACCGCGATGGTGGCGCTGGTTACGATGCACATGCTGCGCGTCTTCTTCATGGGAGCCTACAAGTTCCCGCGCGAGCTCAACTGGATGCTCGGCGTCGGCATTTTCGGGCTGGTGCTGCTCTTCGCCTTCACCGGTTACCTGCTGCCCTGGGACAACATGGCCTTCTTCGCCACTCGAGTGGGGATAAACATAGTCGGCTCGGTGCCCCTGCTCGGTGGCGCGCTGGCCGCCTTATTGCGGGGTGGTCCTGATATCGGTGCCGCCACCTTGACTCACTTCTATGCGATCCACGTTCTCTTCCTGCCCTCGATCGTGGGTCTGCTGATCACGGCGCATCTTTTCCTGGTCGTGCGTAATGGCATCGCTCCTCTACCGCGGCGCCTGGGTGCAGGCTTGAGGGGCCGACCGACAGTTCTCGGTGACGGCCCGGGTGCCATGCGGGCAGCAGATGCCACGCTTCACCGCGAGCCCGCCGGGACCGAGACCGGCGACAGCTTCTACCCGCGCCACGTGCTGATGGACGCAGTCGTCTCCCTGCTTGTCCTGCTGGTGGTGACAGCGCTTGCGCTCTTCTTCCAGGTGCCGGACAGCGGCAACGCCAACCCCGGAAACTCGAGCTTCGTGCCTCGCCCAGCCTGGTACTTCCTCGCTCCCTTCCAATTGCTCAAGTACGTGCCGGGCCCACTCGAGGCTCTCGCCACGACGGTGCTGCCGGTGGTGGCCGGCGCCGGTCTGCTGCTGCTTCCCTTCATCGACCGGCGCAGGGGCCGTCATCCGTTCGACCGGCCGCTGGTCACGCTGCTGGGGATCGCAAGCCTGGTCGCAGTCGGCCTCCTGACGCTGCTGGGTGCCATTTCGCACTGACCCCCTCCCTCTATCGCGGGCCACTCCCCCGGTGGCCCGCATTTTTCTTCCCAGGACCTTTCGCCGGACCGGCGCTGCGACAATAGAGGCGATGGCCTCGACCAGTTTCGACTACGCCACCGTCTCGCGAATCACGGCGGGTGCGGTAGGCGAGCCTGGCAAGCGCGCTTTTTTTCTTCAGTTGCGCGCCGGCAGCACCCTGGTCAGCCTCGCGGTCGAGAAGGAGCAACTCCGCGTGCTGGCCGCCCGGCTCGAGGAAGTCTTCGTGCAGGTATCACCCCCCGTGGCCGGCAAGCCGCCTGACATGGCATTGGAGGAGCCGGTGGACGCCGCCTGGCGCGTGGGCCTGATCAGCCTCTCCTACGACGAGGCCGGCGACGACTTCGAAATCTCCCTGGTCGAGCTGGTCGAAGAAGGTGAGGACCCTGCCACAGGACACTTCCACGCCACGATCAGCCAGATGCAGGCGCTTGCCGCCCATGCCCTCGAGCTTGTCGCGGCGGGCCGTCCACCCTGCCCCATGTGCGGTGGCCCAATCGACCATGACGGCGGCGTCTGTCCCCGTTTGAACGGGCACCACTAACCGCGATGATGTCGGAGTTGTCCGGGTCGCTGCCGGAAAGCCGGATCCCGCAGCTCCTGCGGGAGGGCCAGATCCGCCCGCGGGGGCTGATGCCGGACTGTTCGAACTACACCTACCTTGCCCAGGTAAAGGGTGGCTCGGGCGCCGAGACCCTCGCGGTATACAAGCCGGCTCGCGGGGAGGTGCCCCTGGATGATTTTCCCAACGGCACGCTGGGAAAGCGAGAAGTGGCCGCTCACCTGGTGAGCGAGGCCCTTGGCTGGCAGATCGTGCCCCTGACCGTTTACCGCAGCGGCGGCCCGCTGGGTCCCGGATCGTTGCAGAGGTTCATCTCGGCGGACCTGGGCGAGCACTACTTCACCCTGATGCCAGCGCGGGCGGCCTACTTTCGGACCATGGCCGCCTTCGACATCATCGTCAACAACGCCGACCGCAAATCGGGCCACTGTCTGCTTGACCAGGAGGGCCACATCTGGGGAGTGGACAACGGGCTCACCTTCCATCCACTGCCCAAGCTCCGCACGGTTATCTGGGAGTTCGCCGGAGAGGAAGTTCCCGAAGCCCTGCGGGCCGACGCCGCCCGGCTGGTCGAGCAGCTAAACCGCGCCGAGCGCTGGGTCAAGGGACTGCAGCAGCTCATCTCCGCCCCCGAAATCCGCGCCCTGGTGGCACGCACGCGCCGGTTGGCCGACGAAGGGCGCTATCCCGCCCCGGTCTCCCGCTGGGCGTACCCCTGGCCGCTCGTCTAGGGGGCTGCCACCGGCGCGCGCTCTGGTCGCCGCTCCGCCGGCAATGGTCCCTCCAGCTGCGCGTACCAGGCGGGGGCCGGCGAGGGCAGCTCCGGCAGAGCACGATCTGGCCCGTCGTCGTCGTCCGGAGGTTCTGCCTCGGGAGTGAGCATCCGCCAGAGAATTACGAAAGTGCCCGTCACGAGGGCGCACTTGGCGGTGGCGAAGAGCAGCAGTCCGGCGAGCTGCTGGTCGTCAATGGAGCGGAAGACCGCGTAAAAGAGGTGGTGGGAGAAGGCCAGGGTGATACCCGGTACCGTCGGTGGGACGCTGGCAACCATCAGGTAGCCGATCTTGGCAATCGAGCTGAGGCCACCCGGAGCAGGCTTCGGACGGATGATCGGCCACCAGAAGAGGAACGCCGCACCGATGAACAATGCCTGGAACACTGCGTGGACAAGCGGAGTCCTGACTACGAGGTTCACGGCCCAGGGTAGCTGCGCCCCGAAAAGCGCGAGGTTCAGTGCCAGGATGCCCACCAGCGGCTGCAGCCGGAAGCCGAGCCTTAACCGCAGGACTGGGCCGAGCCCATATGTGATCAGGGGTACGACCAGGGCGAGCAGCAGCATCTCCTGGAGGACGTGAAAGAGCATCCGCTGATCGGCCAGCCTGATCGTGAAGGGTAGGAAGCTGAGGGCGGCCAGCGTAAGACCGGAGCAGAGAGCCAGCCGGTGCCGCCTCGTCATGGGCCTATTTTGCGACAGACGAGTAGCGGGCGTAGACCCGGTCCACGAAGGCGACAAACTGATCGGCAAGCGCCGGGCTGACGAGCTCGAGCAGGTTTTCAGCGTTCTCCTCACCGCTGTGGGAGAGGTTGTAGCTCCCCGTGAGTATGGTGTCGTCGACCACCGTCACCTTGGCATGCATGTAGTCGTGGACACTTCCCGGGGCATAGGGCGTGGTCACCTTGGAGGCGAAGGGGAGCCCCGCCGAGACGGTGGTGAAGGCGGGAGCTTTCCAGCCCGCGTGCGGGTCAACCCGCCACTGGCCGAGCACCCCCCGCATCTGGGTCCGGTCGTAGACGCCCTTGAAGTCCACGTGGGCATGAGCCGCAAGCTCGGCAAGCGTGCCCAGGATCGGGCCGGCGGTGATCACCGGCGAGCAGAGCCGAATCCTCCGCGCGGCATGCGCGAGGCGCTCGGCTACGAGGTGCGCCATCCGCGGTCCCCGGCCGGGGGAAAAGTAAACCTGGGTCCGAACACCATCCGCGCGATCGGGAATGCGCGAGACCGCCAGGTCGTATTTGCCCGAGCCGTCGACCTTCTGCGTCGTCCACAGTTCGTTGAAATTTCGCAGGTAGGACGCCGCCAGGGGCCGCGAGGCGAGCTGCAGTATGACGTTCTCCTCGCGCGTCCAGGAATCGTTGGTCCAGTTCATTGAGCCGGTCCATACCGTTGCCCGGTCGGTGGCGGCGTCGCGAACGATGTACTTGTGGTGCATCAGCGCCGGCACGCCTGCCACCGGACGGGCGCTGACGCCAAGGCTGGCTATGTAGGTGGCGTCCGGCTCCGGCGGTGGCGGCACGGGTATCGGGTTGGGAAAATCGACGTTGTAGATCAGCCGCACGTTCACTCGGCGGAGGGCGGCCGCCTTGATCGCCGTACGTAGCGCCTCGGCGGGTTCGCCGGTCAGGTTGAGATCGTAGATGGCGATGTCGAGGCTTTGCTCTGCTGCCGCGATGAATTCGGCAAGTTCCGCCACCACCTGGCTGGCTGGCTGTGCACCGTCCTCGAGAAAGGTGACCTTGATCGGCTCGCCGCTCACTGCGCGTCGCTCTTCCTGGGCGCCGCCCTCTCCCGAGCCGCCGCCTCCTCGACCTTAGCGTCGTGGAACCGCTGCACCACGTCGGCCGCCTCGTTGATGTCATCCGTCACGACCATCAGATCCATGTCATTGGCCGAGATCTTGCCTTCGCTCAACACTCGCTCGCGAATCCAGTCGATCAGCCCTTGCCAGTAGGAGGATGAATAGAGGATCACCGGGAAGTGCACGATCTTCCCGGTCTGGATCAGCGTCAGTGACTCGAAGAGCTCATCGAGGGTGCCGAAGCCACCAGGAAAGATGACGAAGGCCTCCGCGTACTTGACGAACATCGTCTTGCGGACGAAGAAATAGCGAAACTCGATACCGAGGTCGACATAGTCGTTGAGGCTCTGCTCGAAGGGCAACTCGATGTTGCAGCCCACGGAGAGCCCACCGCCCTCGCGAGCGCCGCGGTTAGCCGCCTCCATGATCCCCGGTCCGCCGCCTGTGATGATGGCGAAGCCTCGCCGCGCCAGCTCTGCTGCCAGTCCCCGCGCGGCGTCGTACATGGCATCCGGTGGGCGAACGCGCGCCGAACCGAAGATGGTGACAGCCGGGCCGATCGCCGCCAGGGCGTCGAAGCCTTCGACGAACTCGGCCTGGATTCGCAGGACTCGCCAGGGATCCGACTCGAGGAATTCCGGTGGAACCGTCGCCCGCTCGAGAAACTGCCGATCCTCGGTCTGATGACTGTCCGCCCGTCGCACCACCCGGCCCGCGCGTCGCGTCTGGTCGTCTGGCATCGATCGCTAACTCTAGTGCTCGTGAGCGAGGCCCGGGCGGGCGAGGACGTAATAGGTGGGGCTGGAGGTGAGCTCTCTGTCCTGATGGCCGAACATTCGCTCCAGCCGCAGGTTCGCATCGGAAAGGAAGGAATCGATCTCCTCCGGCCAGATCAGGCTGATATCCGCCGCCTGGGTATAGGTCCGTCCGGGTAAGACGTAATCGATCTCGAGTCGCGCCTCGCTTCCGTCGAAGCGGAGGACGCGAACACCTGCGTGTTCCCCGGCGTTAAGCCAGTGCGGGTTGGCAAGCTCGAAGGCGAGCCGCCCGCCGGGGGCAAGCTGGCGGGCCGCTCCGCGCAGCCGCTCCAGCGTGTACAGGATGTTCGAGGGAACCATTACCAGCTCGAAGCGACGATTTAGTTCCAGCCGTTCCAGGCCTTCGAGGATGAGCTCAGTGCCTGGCAGCCGCTCCGCCGAACGCTCCAGCATCTGAGGATGGGAGTCAACACCGACGAGTTGGACGCCGGAATGTGCCAGCGGGACCGCCAGCCGGCCGGATCCAATGCCCAGGTAGAGGACCGGCGGGGCCGCCGCCCGGGCAAGCTCGAGCCATGGCCACAGATCGGTCGCATCTGGCAAAGATGAGTAAAGCTCGGCAAATCCCCGGTCGGGATGCTGCGGGTCGTCGTGAACGAGAGTTTTCGCGGACGGCAGCTAAGCGACGGCCTCGTCGGCGATGGAGAGCGCTCCGTCGATGATCTCGAAGCCCTCGGCGAGCTCCGCCTCGGTGATACAGAGTGGCGGATTGGTCATAACACTGTGCCAGCGTACGAAGGTGTAGAGCCCGTGGTCACGCAGGTACTTGCCGACCGCCTTCATCGGGTCGGAGGTCCCATTGAAGGGCGCCAGCGGTTCCATCGTTGCGCGGCTCTTGACCAGCTCGAGGATGCCGAAGAGACCAATCGAGCGGGTGATGCCGACACTGGGGTGCTTCTGTTTGAGAGCCGCGTGGTGGCGGGCCATTACCGCGCCCATACGGCGGGCGTTGCCGATCATGTCGTCCTCTTCGTAGGCGCGGATCGCCCCGAGCGCGGTGGCGCAGGCGAGCGGGTGGCTGTTGTACGTCAAACCGCCGTAGAAAACGTTCTTTTCGAAGTGCTCGGCGATCTCGGGCCGCATGCCGACGGCGCCCAGCGGAACCGCGCTGCTGGTCAGTCCCTTGGCCATCGTCATCAGGTCAGGCACGACCTTCCAGTGATCGACCGCGAACCATTCCCCGGTCCGGCCGAAGCCTGACATGATCTCATCGCAGACCATCAGGATGCCGTACCTGTCGCAGAGCTTGCGGACGCCCTCCAGGTAGCCGTCCGGCGGGATCAGGATGCCATTGGTCCCGGTGACAGTCTCCAAGAAGAAGGCCGCAATCGTGTTGGGGCCCTCGAGCTGGATCGTCTCCTCCAGGTACTCGAGCGACTCCTCCGCCGAATCGACCTCTCGTTGCGGCCCGTGGTAGGGGTCGAGTACGTGGACTACGCCAGACGTCCCCAGGTCGTTTGCCCAGCGACGGGGATCGCCGGTCAAGGCCATCGCGCCGGCGGTGGCTCCATGGTACGAGCGGTAGCGGGCGATCACCTTGTGCCGGCCGGTGACGGCGCGGGCCAGTTTGATCGCGTTCTCGTTGGCTTCCGCTCCGCCCAGGGTGAAGAAGACCTTGTTCAGGTCGCCCGGCATCAGCTCGGCCAGCTTTCGACCCAGCAGTGCGCGCGGCTCATGGGCCATGAAGGGGTTGGCGTAGGTGAGCTTCTCCGCCTGGGCCTTGATCGCTTCGATGATGCGTGGATCAGAGTGGCCGGCGTTGACGCTCATCAACTGGCTGTTGAAGTCGATGTAACGCTTCCCGTCGGTGGTCCAGAAATAGACGCCCTTGGCGTGGTCCACCGGTAACGGGTCGACGGCGGATTGCGCGCTCCACTCGTAGATCGTGTACTTGCGGCATAGCGCGACGATCTCCTCTCCGCTCAGGACATCCGGCCCGCCGGCCGACGCGAGTGGCGCCGGAGGTGCCATACGAGCGTTTGAGGCGTTCGGCGCTTCTAAAGCCAACGGGTCGTCACTACCTTGTGTCGCGTGTAGAAACGAATGCTGTCCTGTCCGGTGGCGTGGAGGTCACCGAAAAACGAGTTCTTCCAACCCGTGAAGGGGAAGAACGCCATCGGGGCCGCCACTCCGATGTTTACCCCGAGCATCCCGGCCTGCGCCCGGCGCTTGAACTCGCGAGCGTACTTGCCTGAGCGGGTGAAGATCGACGCCATGTTGCCGTAGGTGCTGGAATTGAGCAGATTCAGCGCTTCATCGATGTCGCCGGCGCGGACCACAGACAGGACCGGGCCGAACAACTCCTCTTTCCAGATCTTCATGTTCGGGGTTACCTGGTCGAAGATGGTCGGTCCAAGAAAGTAGCCGTCCTTCAGGTTGAGCTGGCGACCATCCGAAACCATCCGAGCGCCCTCCGCCGAAGCTCCCTCGATGTACTCGATCAGCTTCGTCTTTCGCTCTCCACGGATCACCGGGCCCATCGTCACCTTCTCCTCCGTACCCGGACCAACCTTGATTTTGGCCGCGTCCGCTGCGAGTTCGCGGACCAGGGCGTCGCCGATCTTGCCAACCCCGACCGCGACACTGCCGGCCAGGCACCGCTGGCCCGCGTTACCGAAGGCGGACGAGTTGACATGCTGCGCTGCGATTTCTGGATCGGCGTCATCCATGACGAGGATGTGG
>DASWQQ010000081.1:0-16545 GCA_036403615.1 Candidatus Dormiibacterota bacterium
TCCTCCCGGCGCATCGTCGATGAGATGGTGCGAGCCGCAGCCTTGAGGGCGACGTCACCGGCGGCGTGTCCGAAGCTGTCGTTGTAGACCTTGAAGCGGTCCAGGTCGATCATCATTACCGTGATCGAACCGCCGGCGTCGCGCGTCTTCTCCAGCTCCTCGTCGAAGCGGGTGTGGAAGTAGCGGTGGTTTGGGAGCCCGGTGACCGAGTCGGTGACGGAGAGCTTCTGTGCCTGGTCAAGCGTGTGGGCGTTGCGCATCGCGATGCCCGCCCGCTCGGCGAAGGTGAGCATGATCTCCTGCTCCGTCTCGCGCAGCGGCTCTTCGCGACCCTGGAAGCCGACGATCATGTCGGCGATGGCACGGGCGCCGTGGAAGACCGGCACCCGGACCCAGATGCCTGAAGGCAGCGCCTTGTGGTCGGCAGGCAGGAGTGAGTTGGGGTCGGAGACCGGGATCACCTGCTCGCTGACGGCCGCTTGCAGGGCGAGTCGGACGGCACTGAGATCGGCCCCTGTATGCGCCGCCTTGAGCTCCGGGTTCCAGTCGACGTAGAGAACCGACGTGGGCGGCACCGACTCGTCCTGTCCGATCAAGGAGGGCATCTGAACCTGTAGCAGCACCGCGTCGGCGCCGAGCAGCGCCCGACCTTTCTCGGCAGTCAGCTGGCAGGTCTGTTCGAACTCGAGGTCACGGTTCAACTCGACGGTGACCTCTGACAGCGCCGCGTGGGCGCGGTCCAGTTCCTCCTGCAGGGCCTGTTCGGCCCGGCGCACCCGGTCGCCCACGAAGCCGACGAAGATGCCGGTGATGGCGACGAAACCGGTGCGCATCGCCAGGCTCGTCAGATCGTCGCTGACCAGCGGGGTGCCCTTGACACTGTCGAACCAGAAGACGACACCGCTGTAGCTGAGGATGATGGTGAGGACGGCGGTGATCGCTGCCACCCCGCCGAATCGCACCGCCGAGGTGACCGTGACGACGAAATAGGCGAGGAAGAACGGCGAGTCGATTCCTCGGGTAACGGCAACGCCGCCGGTGACCAGCAGGACATCCCCGATGGTCGAGATGTAGCCGCGCTCCAGCCATGCCGGCTTGCGGGGCACGATGAAGACCTGGAAGAGCAGGTTGTAGAGCGCCCCGACGGCGATCAGTGCGATCAGCGGAATCGTCTGCCCTTTCAGGTTGAGGAAGGGCAGGGCGCCGCTGGCGAGCAGGATTGCCAGCCAGCGGATCATGATGATGCGCTTTTCCATCTCCACGGCGGAGCTCTCGGCGCTCTTCGGCTTCTTCGGTTGGGCGCGCTTTCCGAGTTTCAGGTTGATGGAGGTGCCCATCGTCATCTCAGCTCGCCTTCAGGGTCCGATCCGAGCGGCCGGCCCGGTTTCGCGGTACCTGGTAGAAGTCCAGCAGCACCTGGGTGCTGTCGATCAGGTGGGTCAAGAACTGCTGCGTGACGCCGGTCCGCCGCTCCCGTGCAACTGCCTTCTGCAGCATCTCGAATTCCTCGTCCATCAGCCGGTTGGCGGCGGCCCGGGCGGACTCGAGGGTGCGATCAGACTGGCCGGCGAGGATCAGGTCAACCGAATTGAAGCGGCCCTGGGCGGCCTCGCGCTCGTGGGTCCGGAGGTCATTGGCGAGCCGGACGACCCGTGACGCCTGGCAGATGTGGCCGAAGATGCGGTTCTTGAGCTCCTGGGAAACGTCCTGATAGGAGAAGGCCAGGATGCTCACCTGGACGATCGGGAAGGAGCTGCTGTACATGCCGTTGGCGAGGTAGGCGTCGAGCGTAACTCGCTCTTTGTGCTTGAGCCAGTGGTTTTCCTGGAGCATGGTCCAGATCGACTTCTCCCAGACGAGGCGGCGCATCGCGGTCCATTCCTCGGGCACCTCGTCGTCTCGGAATTGCTCCTCGACCTTGCGTGAGACGGTGGCGTTGACCAGCGGCATCTGGCTGAGGTCGCGGTTGTGCCAGATCAGGAAGTTCTGGCAGACCCGCCGGTAGTCGCCGAGGTCGAACTCCGGGTGTTCCTCTTCGAGGTAGTCGTCGATGTAGACGATGTAGGCCATGGTGCGGGCCAGTGTCACGGCCTGCTCGAAGGTGGCGCCGGGGTGGAGCAGAACGGCTGCCCGGCAGACCTCGCCCAGCATGTCGTTGCCGCGCGGGTTGTCGTCGACCAGGTGGCGGATGACACGGGCCTCGTCGGCCTGGGCCACCAGCGTTTCTTTGATCTTCCCGATACGACGATCTAACATGCCGCCCTCCGCGCCAGCAGAATCCGCGCCGACAGTACCGCCGAGTCGATCACCGCATCCGGCGCGTACAGGGTCTTACCGACCCACATAGGGATGACGGGCTCGCCCTGCGTTTCATTCAGGTATTGCTCAGCTCGGGCAAGATTGGGCTCGAAGTCGGCCCTGATCGAGGCCGGCGCCGCCATCAGCGCCTGCACCGCGTAGGCCGTCTCCTCCGGCGTCCCCTGGGAGAACCAGCCCCAGGAGCCATCCCCGCGCTGGGCGTTCTTGATGAAGCTGAACGCCTTCAGGCAGAGATCGGGCGCCGCCTCGCGCAGGGCAAAGATGGCGTGGGCGGTGGCGTACAGGGGAGATACGTGCCACTTGTCGATCCAGTGATCCTGGTCGACCCGGGCGTCGCCAAGGAACTTGACCACCTTCTGGGTGATCACGTGCTGGCGGGGGAACGGTGCGCAGGCACGAAGTACCTCGAGCACGTGAGCGTTGGCTGTTACGGATGCGTCGCGTTCCAGCGGGAAAGTGAAGAAGAAGTTGATGCCTTCAAAGGGACGCAGCGGTCCGAAGGAGATGGGATAGCCATACTGATGCAGCACGCTCAAGGTCAGCGCGGTGTCATCGGAGTCGGGCCGCAGTCCCTCTCTTGCCACCCCCACCCCGTCTTCGGTCAGCGACTGCGCCAGGTAAGTGACGTGCTGGGCCGCATCGGAGGGGCGGAAGTCCGCCCGGGCCAGGTTGTAGAGCACCCAGGCGAGTTCGAAGACCTCGAAGGGTGCCACCGTCGGCAGGCTTCCGTCACCCCGGGCCGCCAGCACCGCGTCCAGGTAGGCGCTGGCCTTTGCGTCGGCGGCGTGCAACAGGAAGAAGGCGGTGGCCGACGGGGAGTTGGCGAAGGAACCGTTGGGACTGATTCGGGCGCGCGCCGCCTCGGCGTCGATCCGGCCGCCGAGGAATTCCAGGCTGTGCAGCAGCGGCGTGTCGACGTTGTAGATCAAACGGGGCGGGATGTGCCCGATCTTGGCGTCGCGCTGCGCGATGACGCCTCGGAACCGTTCGTAGGGGAGAGGCAGCTCGCGGGCGTTGGCCTCGTCGAGCAGTGCGGGCAGGAGCAGCTCGAAGCCGGCGGTGTCAGGCCCTGTCTGCCAGTTGCCGGTGTCCTCGTAGAGGTAGCGAAGTGCCGCCAGGCGGGCACGATGCGGCGCTCCCTGCTGCTGCGCGTCAGGGAGGTCGGCCAGCGCCACCAGGGCACTCAGCGTGGACACCAGTCGTTCCTTCGGCATCGGCAGCTGCGTTCCGAAGCTGCCGTCCGGATTCTGGCTGCGAAGCAGCCAGTTGAGGCTCTGCGGATAGGCCAGCGTGTCGGGCGCATCTGGCTTCCTCAGACGCGACAAGAAGGCGGTGTCATAAGGGGCGGCTGAGATCCTTCCCTGGGTTAGAGAGGCGAGCAGCAGCCGGCTGGCAGCCGGAAAGGTGAGGTCGCGCCGTTGAGAAAGGGAACCCCCTGTCCCTGGTTGACGGCCTGCCTGTTGCGTTTCTGTCCCCATCTTTCGATCGCTGCGTGGCAGCGGTCAGGCGGAGGCTACCGCCGGCCTGTTGCGGCAAACGTTTCGAACCGGGGCGGGCGCCCATGGCCGAGCTAAGTGGAGCGCCCGTGGGTGACGAATCCGCATCCGCGGGTGACAGCCTTATGACCCGGGAAAGCGGCCTCAGCCCTGGGCGTTGTCCGATACGAGCCGAGTTCAAGGTTCGAAAAAGAGGGGACGGTGTTTTCAGTCAGGGCGGGATCGGGAGGCCTGGATCGGCGCGCCAGCACCATGGTGCTGATCCATGGTGCTTACACGGCAGCGAACCTGCTGGCCGCTACCTTTCTTTCCATCTTTCTCTGGCGGGCGAGTCACGACCTGGCCCGGGTGGCCCTCTTCACCTGGATCAGCGCGGTCACGATACCGCTTGCCTTCCTGCTCAACGGCCTGGTCCTGCGCCGCACGGGAGCGGGCACCTCGATACGCATCGGACTGGGCTGTCTCGGTATCGTTTACCTGGCCGTCCTTGGCCTGGGCAACTCCAGCATCAACTGGATCGTGCCGCTCGGCTTACTCCGGGGGCTTGGCGAGGGCTGGTACTGGGCCGGCTACCACCTGACCACCTACGACGCCACCAGCGAAGGCGATCGGGATCGGTACTTCGGAGCGATGGGGGCGGTCAACTGCCTGCTCAGCGGAGGCCTGCCGCCGCTCGCCGGTGCCGCCATCGTCCTGGGCGCACACTGGGGTGGCATGGATCGTGGCTACCAGGTCATCTTCGGACTGGCGGGGGGACTCTTGATCGCGGCCATGTTGCTTGCCGGCCGGCTCAGGTGCGGTTACCGCGCGAATTTCTCGCTCCGCACCATGGCCCGGCTGCACCTGCGTAATCAACCCTGGCTCAACGTGATGGGAGCTCGCCTGGCCGATGGATTTTCCGGGATGTTGAGCGGCGTCGTGCTCACCGTGCTTGCCTACATGGTGCTCGACAACGAGCAACAGGTGGGCAACTTCAACGGCATCATGGGCATCCTCGGTGTCGGCATCAGCCTCGCCCTTGCCGCCTACATGCGGCCCCGCCACCGGATCGCCTGCGCCCTCGTAGGCGCGGCCTTGCTGGTTGCCTCAACGCTGGTCCTCCCACTCTATCTGTCGGCCTGGGCGCTGGTCGCCTTCGGCCTGCTCCGCGCCGTTGGCGGCCCGCTGCATGGCAATGGTCTGGCGCCGCTGGCGCTGCAGGTGATCGACCGAGACCCGGAGTCGCGGTCATTGCGTTATGAGTACATCGTCCACCAGGAACTCTGCCTCGCCGTAGGCCGAGTGCTGAGCATCGGTTTCTTCCTCGTGCTGGCCGCGCCGGCCGATCAACTGCTGCTGGCGCGGATCGTAGTCGCAGTCTCAGGCGCGGCACCGATGGTGATCTGGGCGGCCTTCGCCCGGATCGCGCAGCCGTCGACCCCGGCGATGATCGAGACCGCTGAGGTCGACCCCCGTGCTTTACCTGCGGCTGCCTGATCCGAGCCTATAATTCCGCTCCGGGGCGATAGCTCAGCTGGCAGAGCGCCGCACTCGCATTGCGGAGGTCGAGAGTTCGAGTCTCTTTCGCTCCACCAATCGCCTGAACAATGAATCCCCTGCTGTCACCCGCGGCCGCACTGGGGTCGGCTGCAACCCTTGGGATAGCCGACTTCACGGGTGGCGTCGCGGGGCGGCGGACACCCCCGGCAAGCGTTGGCTTCGGAATCGAGATTGTCGGCCTGGCGGCACTGCCCCTCGCCCTCTGGCTTTTGCCGGTGCGCTGGGTGCCCCTTTCGGCGCTGCTGGCCTTCGCCGGCGGGGCGATCGGTGGCGTCGGGCTGGTCCTCTTTTACCGGGCGATGGCACTGAACCTGATCGGCGTTGTCGCCCCGGTCAGCGCCGTGGTCGCGGCATCCCTCCCGACCGCCGTCGGACTGCTCAGCGGCGATCGCCTCCACCTGACTCAATTCGCCGGGATTGCGGCCGGCCTGCTGGCCATCGGCCTGATCAATTTGAGCCCGCAGGTCAAAGCAAGGGACGCCCGGGCCGCGCTCCGGCTCGCCATCGCCGCCGGGATCGGCTTCGGCCTCTTCTTCATCCTGGTGCATGCCGCGAGCTCTGCCGGGGTGACCGCCTTGATCTTCGGTCGGGCGGGGTCCGCCCTTTCGGCCGTCTGCTTTGCCCTGGTCACGGGGGTTTCATTCGTTCCGAGGCGTCAGACCTGGCATCTGGTCGGCGTTGCCGGCAGCTTCGATGGTGTGGGCGTGATCCTTTACCTCTATGCAACCTTTCACGGCCTGCTTTCGCTCAGCGCGCTGTTGACCTCGTTCTATCCGGCCTTTACCGTCCTTTGCGCCCGCCTTCTCACGCGCGAGCGGATGAGCCCGATCCAGGCACTTGGAGCCGGGCTGGCGGTGGCGGCCGTGGCCCTGATCGCTGCCACCTGATTCTCACCGAATCCTTACTTTGGGTGGCTAGTCTGCCTCCGTGCGCCCGGATTCCTTAAAACCTCACGCCCGGCCCGGATATGGATGTTTCCTTTCAGGTTGCGGCGCATAGACTAAGACCATGGCGATGCGTCCCGACCAGACCAATCCACCCAACCCCAATCTGAAAACACCCAAGACGCCCAACAACCGGCTCCGCCTGGCCCTGCTGGTCGCCGGTCTCAGCCTCTACATCTTCTTTCTGGCATCTCCCATACTCGGACACCTTGGTGGGCCGGCGCGGGTCGAGATCCCGTACTCGGTACTTCAGAGCCAGGTGCAGGCAGGCAATGTCAAAGACATCACCATCCAGGGGCAGGACGCGACCGGCGATTTCAAGAGCAGCCAGAGCTTCAACAATGCCTCGGGCACCCAGTTCCATGCGACCGTACCGGATGGCGTCAGCCAGATCGATCCGGCCTTCTGGAACTCCCTGCGCGACAACAAGGTACAGACCACCGTCAAGACCGACGGTGGTGGCCTTACGAACCTCCTTCTGACCTTCCTTCCGATCCTGGTTTTGATCGGGCTCTGGGTCTGGTTCATCCGGCGAAGCGGCCAGGCGACCCAGGGGATCTTCTCCTTCGGCAAGAGCCGCGCGCGGCTCCAGGACCCCGCCACGCCCAAGACGACCTTCCACGATGTCGCCGGCGTTGAGCAGGCCCAGTTCGAGCTCCAGGAGATCGTGGAGTTCCTTCGCGACCCACAGAAGTTCCAGAAGCTTGGAGGTCACATGCCCAAGGGGGTACTCCTGATCGGACCTCCAGGCACTGGCAAGACGCTGCTGGCACGGGCCGTCGCCGGCGAGGCTGGCGTGCCCTTCTTCAGTATTTCCGCCTCCGAGTTCGTCGAGATGTTCGTCGGTGTCGGCGCCTCCCGGGTGCGCAGCCTCTTCGAGGACGCCAAGAAGCACAGTCCCGCGGTAATCTTCGTGGACGAACTGGATGCCGTCGGCCGCCAGCGTGGCGCTGGCCTCGGTGGCGGCAACGACGAGCGCGAGCAGACATTGAACCAGCTGCTGGTCGAGATGGACGGCTTCGACCAGCGCGAAGCGGTCGTCGTTCTGGCGGCCTCGAACCGGGCCGACGTCCTCGACCCGGCGCTCCTTCGCCCCGGACGCTTCGATCGACGGGTCGTGGTCGATCGGCCCGATCGTCGCGGTCGGGCGGCCATCTTGAAAGTACACACCCGTGGCGTCCCGGTCGACCCCGATGTCGACCTGGACATCATTGCCCGCTCCACGCCCGGCCTGGTCGGTGCCGACCTGGCCAACCTTGTGAATGAGGCGGCACTGCACGCCTCCCGTACGAACCGCACCACGGTGACCATGCGGGATTTCGAAGAATCCTTCGATCGGGTCGTGCTTGGCTCCGAACGCAAGATCTACCTGAGCGAGGCGGAGCGCAGGGTGATCGCGTATCACGAATCCGGCCATGCGCTGGTGGCCTGGTACCAGCCGCAATCCGATCCGGTCCACAAGATCACGATTGTGCCGCGGGGTATGGCTCTCGGGGTCACCCAGTCGATCCCCACGGACGACCGTCACAACCTATCAGAGGAATACCTCGAGAGCCGGATATCGATGGCGCTGGGCGGCCGCGCCGCCGAGCAGATCGCCCTGGGCAGCATCACGACCGGCGCTCAGAACGACCTCGAGACAGCCACCGAACTGGCCCGACGGATGGTGGTCAGCTGGGGTATGAGCAAGAAGATGGGACTGTTCTCCTTCGATGATTCTCAACAGGCCGTATTTCTCGGTCGGGAGCTGGCCGGCAACTCGCACGTAAGCCAGCGAACGGCGGCCATCATCGACGAAGAGGTAACCCGGCTTCTCAACGAGGGATACCAGGCGGCTGAGACGATCCTGACCACCAACCGGGCCAAGCTGGACATGCTGGCGGAGGCGCTCCTCAAGGAGGAGGTTCTCGACGAAGACCAGATCGCGCGCCTGATCGGGCCGCGGGCGATGGCCGGCGGCGCGGCTGCTCCCGCACCCTGGCGCCGGACGGTAACCGACGCGGGCGCCCAGGTCTAGGAGCTCCGTGAGTGAGATGACCGAGGCGGCGGCCACCCCGTCGCTGCGGCGAGTCCCGCTGGTGCCGCTGCGCGACGACGTGGTCTTTCCGAGACTGATCGTTCCCCTCTCGGTCGGGCGCCGGACCTCGATTTCGGCGATCACCTCCGCCATGGAGAAGGACAAACAGGTCTTCCTCGTGGCGCAGAAGGATCCACAGGTCGATGAGACCGGCGAGGAGGACCTCTACCCGGTAGGCACCATCGCGGACATCAACGGTATGCGCCAGACCCAGGCCGGCGTGCAGATGCTGGTCGCGGGGACGCAGCGGGCTCGAATCGTGCGCGTCCTCCAGCTCACTCCCTTCATCGAAGTCGAGGTCGAGCAGATTTTCGATGACGTCTCGGCCGGACTCGAGCTCGAGGCTCATATGCGTTCCGTCAAGAGCCTCTACCAGAAATACGTCGAATCGGGAGCAACGGTTGCCCCCGAGGTGGCGGCTACCGTGGCCAAGACGGACGACGCGGTCTACCTCGCCGACCTGGTATCGGCCGCGCCCGATCAGACGCTGGAGCAGAAGCAGCACATGCTGGAAACCGTAAACGTCCTGGAGCGGCTGCGGCTGCTTTCTCTTTTCCTGACCAAGCAGGTTGAGATCCTGGAGCTGAAGGCAAAGATCCAGAACGAGGTGCAGAGCACGATTGGCAAGTTGCAGCGCGACCAGATACTTCGCGAGCAACTCAAGGCAATACGCAAGGAACTGGGCGACGACGAAGAGGGGGCCGAGCTGCAGCAACTGCGCGAGAAGGTCGACCAGGCCGGTATGCCCGACTCCGTCAAAGAGCGCGCCTTGAAGGAGATCGACCGGATGCAGAGCATCCCGGCGGCTTCGCCCGAGGTTGGCATCATCCGCACCTACGTCGACTGGCTGGTGGCTCTGCCCTGGGGCCCCCCACCGGCGGAGACCTGGGACATTGCTGTTGCCGCCGCAGTGCTGGACGAGGACCACTACGGCGTAGAGAAAATCAAGGAACGGATCCTCGAGTACATGGCCGTGCGGCAGCGATCGCAGACGCTCCGCTCACCGATCCTCTGCTTCGTCGGTCCGCCCGGCGTAGGGAAGACGAGCCTGGGGAAGTCGATCGCCCGCGCGCTGGGCCGCAAGTTCGTGAGGCTTTCCCTTGGCGGTATCCACGACGAGGCGGAGATTCGCGGGCACCGGCGGACTTACATCGGCGCTATGCCCGGCCGCGTCTTGCAGCAGATGAAGGTGGCAGGTTCCAGAAACCCCGTCTTCATGCTGGACGAAGTCGACAAGGTTGGCGCCGATTGGAGAGGCGATCCCTCCTCGGCCCTGCTCGAGGTGCTCGACCCCGAGCAAAACAAGGATTTCTCAGATCACTACCTGGAGGTTCCCTACGACCTCTCCCAGGTGCTCTTCATCACGACGGCCAATGTCGTCGACACGATCATCCCGCCGCTGCGGGACCGGATGGAGATCATCCGCCTTCCCGGCTACACCGAGGACGAAAAGATGCACATCGCCACGCAGTTCCTGATTCCGAGGCAGCTGCGCGAACACGGTCTAACCGATGACAACCTTTCGATCAGCCGGGAGGCGCTGCAGATGCTCGTGCGTGAGTACACGCACGAGGCGGGCGTGCGCAACCTGGACCGTGAGATCGCCAACATATGCCGCAAGATTCCGCGTCGCATCGCCGAGGGACAGCTGGAGAAAGTCACGGTACTGCCAGACGACCTGGTCCCGTTCCTCGGTCCGTCTCGCTACGAGTTTGGAATTGCCGAGCTGGAAGATACCGTCGGAGCGGCGACGGGCGTGGCAGTCAGTGAGTACGGAGGCGACGTGATGACGGTTGAGGCCATCGCCATGCAGGGTCGTGGCGAGTTCTCACTGACGGGGCAGATCGGCAAGGTCATGGAGGAGTCGGCCAGGGCCGCCGTCAGCTACGCGCGGGCCCACGCGCTCGAACTCGGCATCAAGCCCGACTTTTTCGAGGACCACTTCATTCATATCCACGTCCCCGCGGGAGCCATACCGAAAGATGGGCCATCGGCTGGCATCACCATGGCGACGGCGATCGTCTCAGTTCTCACCGACCGGCCGGTGCGGCGCGATGTCGCGATGACCGGCGAGATAACACTCCGGGGCAAGGTGCTTCCGATCGGCGGACTGAAGGAAAAACTGCTGGCGGCGCATCGCGCCGGCATCAAGACCTTTATATTGCCGGCGAAGAATCGCAAGGACCTCTACGAAGTGCCCGATGAGGTGAAGCAATCGATGGAACTGGTTACAGTCAGTCACATCGGCGAGGTTCTCGATCGGGCGCTGCTCCGGGCGACGCCGCGAACGCCGGGACCCGGCCTCGGCTTCCGGCGCCCGCTGGGCGAGAGCCAGCCGGGGACCGTCAACTAGGCGATCCCGTGGCCCGGCCCCGGGCGCTGCTCCTATCGCTCGCGGTGCTGCTGGCTGGCTGTACCCTGCAGCCCAACGTGGCCAGCGTGACGCCAAACGGTCATGTTGGAAGCAGTGCACCGACACTGAAGGGCACCAGCCTGGCCGGCGCCTCACTCGCCGTAGATCTCCACAAGTCAGGTGTCGTTATCGTTTTTTGGGCGGCCTGGTGCGGGCCCTGTCGCAAGGAGCAGCCCGGCCTCAACAAGCTGGCGGCGGAGTACGCGACAAAAGGCGTCCAGTTCTACGGGGTCGACATGCTGGATCACGACCGTGCCCAGGCCAGGGCCTTCGTGCAGGAGTTCAAAGTGGCCTACCCGAGCCTCTACGACGACAGCGGTAGCGTGGCGGCCAGCTATGAGGTGGACGCCCCTCCTTCCACCATCCTGGTAAACAGCAAGGGCATCATCGTAGGACGGTATCCAGGTGAAGCGACGGAGGCCCAGGTCCGTGCGCTTATCGTCGAGAAGCTACTTACTTAGTCCTGCGCTGCCAACGCGTGGCCTTCAGCATCTTTTTATGTTTGTGCTTCCGCATTTTCTTGCGGCGCTTCTTAATAACCGAACCCAAACTAATCCTTTCTCGTCACGCGAGCGAAGTCATCGCCGTCCATGCCGCGGCATATTCTAAGGGATAGCCGAGTTTACAATAGGGACAGAAGGCGCCGGGCGCTTCTAGTTCAAGGAGTGTGCCATGAGTGAAGCGGTCATAGTTGAAGCCGTCCGGACGGCGATCGGTCGGCGCGGCGGAAAGCTGGGCCCGGTCAGGCCGGACGATCTGCTTGCCCTGACGCTTCGCGAGCTGGTCAATCGGGCGGGGCTGGACCCGGCCCAGGTGGACGACGTCATCGTCGGCTGCGTAACCCAGACGGGCGAGCAGGGTATGAACATCGGGCGCGCTTCGGTGCTGATCGCCGGCTTCCCGGTCGAGGTCCCCGGCACAACCGTCAACCGCTTCTGCGGCTCCGGCCAGCAGGCGGTCAACTTTGCGGCCCAGGGCGTTCTCTCGGGAGCGCAGGACGTAGTCATCGGCGCCGGCGTGGAGAACATGACCCGCGTACCCATGGGGTCCGATGCCTTCGGCCCCGGGGAGGGACCGCTGAGTCCGAAGCTGACTGATCTCTTCGAGATCATTCCGCAGGGTAACTCCGCCGAGATGATCGCCAGGAAATGGGGTTTCAGCCGCGACGACCTGGACGAGTTTGCCTTCCAGAGCCACGTCAAGGCGGGCCAGGCGATCCAGGATGGGCGGTTCAAGCGGGAGATTTTCGCAGTCGACGTCACGCAAAACGGTTCCAGCTACCAGTTCGACACCGACGAGGGAGTCCGGATGCCGCCGTCTAAAGAGAAGATGGCGCAACTCAAACCGGCCTTCCAGGACGACGGAGTGGTCACCGCCGGGAACTCGAGCCAGATAAGTGATGGCGCGGCAGCGGTGCTGGTTATGACGCCCGAGAAGGCAAAGGAGCTGGGCCTACGTCCCCGCGCCCGGATCGTTGCCCAGGCGATCGTCGGATCCGAGCCCACCATCATGCTGACCGGGCCCATCCCGGCGACCGCCAAGGTGCTCAAGAAAGCGGGCCTGACGATCAAGGACATCGATCTCTTCGAGGTAAACGAGGCCTTTGCCCCGGTGGTCCTGGCCTGGCAGCACGAGACCGGAGCCGACATGGAAAAAGTGAATTACAACGGCGGCGCCATCGCGCTCGGCCATCCCCTCGGCGCCAGTGGCGCCCGGCTTCTGACCACAATGCTTCACGAGCTGGAGCGGCAGGATGCCAGGTACGGCCTCTCCACGATGTGCATCGGCTATGGCATGGGCATCGCGACCATCATTGAGCGCCTGAAAAACTAGGCTCAGTCCCGTTCGCGGCGATCGGGGAAATTGATCGGCTGGCTCTGGCGCCGTCTCTCGACGACGCTCGAGAGCACGAACAGGAAGATGACCTGCACCAGGAAATAGAGTGCGACCAGCAGGTCGATCACGGTCGACGTCCCGCCCCCGTTCTGCCGGACGTCCGCAACGGCCAGGCCGAAAAACAGGAAGGAGCAGAGGTAGGTAACAAGGGCAAGGGCATAGATTGCGTTTTTCCACAGCTGGCGGTTCGCCAGCACCCGACTGAGGTCACGGGCCTCAGCGCGAGGGTGCAGGCCTATTGCTGGTTGTTGTTCTGGTTGTTGTTTTGGTGCTTGCATTTCCATTTGTGTCCACTCAACTGCGGCTGTGTGCCGTTCGGGCAGGTAGAAGCTGGTGTCGCGCCCGGGCTGAGCACGGCACCGTCGGGAGCAACGGTGGCTGTGTCGGTGATATGGGTGAACTCATAGCTGACGTCCTCGTAGAGAGCGAGTAACTGGTTGCCGGCCAGCATGATGACGGCGATGCCAATCGTGGCCAGGAGCACCATCAGAAATGCATACTCCACGACCGCCTGGCCTGACTGGCGAGTTCGACGTCGCGATGATTTCATCTATTAGGACGGTAGCACCCGTGTTCGCGCTCCTCATCCATCCTTCGGACTATTAGAGCGCTCGTTGTCTTGCGGCGGCCGTTACGTTGTTCGCTCGAACTGGGCCCGTATCTCTTTGAAGCTGGAGTCCAGGTGCTGGTTCATCACCTTGACATCGCCCAGCACCGGCATGAAATTGGTGTCACCATCCCAGCGAGGCACGATGTGCTGGTGGACGTGATCCGCAACCCCGGCGCCTGCGACCTTGCCCTGGTTGATGCCGATATTGAACCCGTCGGGGTGTAGCGCAGCCTGTAAGGCGCGCAGCGCCAGCTGGGTGAGGAGGGTCAGGTCGATCGCGCTCTCCTGATCGAGCTCGTCGAGCCGGGCGAGGTGACTCCGTGGCGCAACCAGCAGGTGACCGTTGTTGTAGGGAAAGCGATTCATGATCGCGAGCGACTTCTTTGTCCGGGCCACTATGCGCAGCTCGTCATCGCGGGCCGGCTCGGCCGCGGCGGCCTGACAAAGGAAGCACTCGGAGGGCTTCTCACCCTTGATGAACTCCATCCGCCAGGGTGCCCACAGCTGCCGCATCCGGTTGATCATAGCCACCTGACTGATACAAATCCGTGTATACTGGTCGGGCTTGAAACCGCTGTCCGGCACGCTTTGGGCAGTTGCTACACTTGACCCTCGATTAGCGCGTGTGGGGCCGTGGCGCAGCTGGGAGCGCGATTGCATGGCATGCAATAGGTCACGAGTTCGAATCTCGTCGGCTCCACCATTCCATCACTAACATGGCCAGAACGGTTGCTCCAGCGTACGATCCACAGCTGATCGAGCCCAAGTGGCGGTCCGCGTGGAAGCAGGCCGGGCTGTTTTCGGCCAGCGACTCCAGGGACAAGCCCAAGTTTTACAACCTGGTCATGTTCCCCTACCCGTCGGGACCGCTTCACATGGGCCACTTCCGCAACTACGTGATCGGCGACGCCTTCGCCCGCTACAAGGTGATGCGCGGTTTCAACGTCCTCAACCCCTTCGGTTGGGATGCCTTCGGCTTGCCGGCGGAAAATGCCGCCATCAAGAGCGGCATTCCGCCACGGGTCTCGATCGAGCGCAACATCGCGATCTCCAAGCATCAGCTCGACATCATGGGGGTGCTCTACGCCTGGGACCGAGAGCTGGCCACCTGCAATGACGACTATTACCGCTGGACGCAGTGGCTGTTTCTCAAGTTGTACGACCTGGGAATCGCCTACAAGCGCCGGGCGGCAGTCAATTGGTGCCCGAAGGACAATACCGTCCTCGCCAACGAGCAGATCGTCAACGGCGTCTGCTGGCGCTGCGGAACGAAGCCGACAAAAAAAGAACTCGACCAGTGGTTTTTCAAGATCACCGCCTACGCCCAGCGCCTGCTCGACGACCTCAGCAAGCTGGACCGGTGGCCGGAACGGGTGAAGGTGATGCAGGCGAACTGGATCGGGCGCAGTGAGGGCGCCGAGCTCGAATTCGCCGTCGAGGGCCAGGAGCGGCTGCGGGTCTTCACCACCCGGCCCGACACGGTCTACGGTGTCACCTTCATGGTGATCGCGCCCGAACACCCGCTGGCGGCACGCATCGTAACGCCGGATCGCCGCCAGGAGGTGGACGATTACCTCGAGAAGACCAGGTCGGAGACGGAGATCGAGCGGCTGTCTACCGAGCATGAGAAGACCGGCGTCTTCAGCGGCGCCTATGCGATCAACCCTTTCAACCAGGAGCGGGTGCCGATCTGGGTCGCCGACTACGTCCTGGCAACCTATGGGACCGGCGCCATCATGGGGGTGCCCGGCAACGACAGCCGCGACTTCGAGTTCGCGAAGAAATTCGACATTCCGATTCGGGAGGTGGTCAGCCCGACCCCCGAGCCGCAGGGTGATCCCACCTCGCCGATGGAGTTGGGGCTCGCGGAAGGATTCATGGTCGCCTCCGGCCGCTACACCGGCCGGCCGAGCCGGGAGGCGATGCCGGAGATCATCGCCGAGGCCGAGCGGCGTGGCGTGGGCCAGAAGACGGTCACCTTCAGGCTGCGTGATTGGCTGATCTCCCGGCAGCGTTACTGGGGCGTGCCGATCCCGATCGTCTACTGCCCGGACGAGGGCATCGTCCCGGTGCCACGCGAGCAGCTACCCGTGGTCCTGCCGCCGAACGTGGAGTTCCGCTCCGACGGCCAGAACCCGCTGGAGCATGCTGAGGCATTCGTAAAGACGTCCTGTCCTCGCTGCGGCAAGCCGGCGCGCCGGGAGACGGACACCATGGACACCTTCGTGGATTCCTCCTGGTACTTCCTGCGCTACACCAGCCCCAACCAGTTGACCGAGCCCTTCGATAAGGCGAAGGCCGACTTCTGGATGCCGGTCGACCAGTACATCGGTGGCATCGAGCACGCCATCCTGCACCTGCTCTACTCGCGCTTCTTCATGAAGGTGCTGTTCGACGCCGGCATGGTCTCCGTGGATGAGCCGTTCAATGCCCTCTTCTCTCAGGGCATGATCCAGCGCAACGGCGCGGTGATGGCCAAGTCCAAGGGGAATGGGGTGGCGCCCGACGACATGGTCAGAACCTATGGCGCAGACACCGCTCGCGTCTACGAGCTCTTCATCGGTCCGCCTGAGCTCGATGCGGAATGGAATGACCGCGGCGTCGACGGCGTCGCCCGTTTTTTGAACCGGCTCTGGCGACTGGTGGTGGGGGAGGAGGATGACCGGCCAGGGGCGGCCGCGACCGGCAATTCGGTGGCGGGCGAGGCACTTCTTCGAAAGCTGCACGAGACGATCGACAAGGTGAGCCGCGATCTCGACGGCTTTCGCTTCAACACCGCGGTTGCCTCCCTGATGGAGATGACGAACCTGATGCAGGACTACATCCAGGGCGGCGGCGAACGCAATCATGACTGGGATAGTGCCTGCCGGGAAATGACCCGCCTGCTCGCACCCTTCGCGCCCCACCTCGCCGAGGAGCTCTGGCACCGGCTCGGTGGGGAAACACTCTGCGCCTTCAGTACCTGGCCGGAGCCCGATCCCAAGCGGCTCCAGCGGAGGACCGTGACCGTCGTCGTCCAGGTGGATGGCAGGTTGCGCGACCGCATCGAACTGCCGGCTGGTGCGGGCGAGGAAGAGGCGAAGCAGAGTGCCCTGAAGAGCGCCAATGTCAGTCGCGCGCTCGAAGGCCGCTCGCCGCGGCGGATTGTCTACGTCCCCGATCGTCTGCTCAACCTCGTAAGCCGCTAGAGCCTTGCTCGGAACCCGGCCAGACGGTGCCCGACGCCCATGACTTTAAGCGGGCACCGAATT
>DASWQQ010000082.1:0-8058 GCA_036403615.1 Candidatus Dormiibacterota bacterium
AACGAATGGAATCAAGGCCGGCACCTTGAAGAGCGCGGAGGACACCGCACGCACGCGGGCCGGCGCGCTTCACCTCGATACGACCGCCTCCTCTCTGGTGGCGGGGCTGGCACGTGATTACCTGAAGGTCAACTATCTGCCCGGTGAGACCGACCTGAAGCGACAGCAGGCCGGTGACGCCGTGCCCCCCGTCTTCGTAACCGTCGGCAAAGGCCAGACCATCATCCGCTACGGGGACCTTGTCACGCCGTTCCAGCTGGAGGAGGCTCAGGCGGTTGGGCTGCTTGCCCCGAAGGCGGACTGGTCCCGCATCCTCGCCACCTTTATGCTGGTCACAATCCTCTTCGCGGTGGCGCTGGGCTACTTGATGCAGTTCAAACCGGTGCTCCTCAGGGAGCCGCGCCAGCTGGCCACCCTCGGCGCCCTGATGCTGGCCATTCTGCTGATCGCCAAGGTCGTTGTGCCGATCGATCCTCGGGCGCAGTACATCGTCCCGATGGCCGCGGTAGCGATGCTGGTGGCAACCCTCATGGATACGGGTCTGGGCATCATCGTGGCGCTGGCCGTTGGGTTGCTGACCGGGATCATTGCCGACAACGTGCTCGACCTTACCTTGATCGGTTTCCTGGGTGGTTCGATCGGCGCCATTTATGTCCACCGCCTGGAGCGGCTGGGACAGTGGGTTACAGCAGGAATCCTGGTGGCGGGAGCCCAATTCGTGACGATCGTTTCCCTGGCGTCGATCGAGCGGCATCAATCGGTCGATGAGGTACTCGGTATTGGCGCCATCGCTCTCGTCAACGGCCTTCTGGCCGCCCTGATCTCAGCAGGCTCCCTGACATTTCTGGGTGAGGTCACCAGGGTTATCACCCCGATGAAACTGCTCGAACTGATGACCCCGAACAATCCGCTTCTCAAGCGGCTGATGGTAAGTGCCCCGGGTACCTACAACCATTCGATCGTCGCCGCCAACCTGGCCGAATCTGCTGCCGAGGCGGTTGGCGCCAACGCAGTCCTGGCCCGCGTCGGTTGCTATTTTCATGACATCGGCAAGATCCGCCGTCCGCATTTCTTCGTTGAGAACCAGGCGGATATCGGAAATATCCATGAGAACCTCTCTCCAACCACCAGCTCAGACATCCTCAACGCTCACGTAACCGAGGGAGTGGAGCTACTCAAGCAGTACCACTTCCCGAACGCTGTCAGGGACATCGTTCAGCAGCACCAGGGTACGACCGTCAAGAAATACTTCTATCGCCAGGCGCTGGAGCAAGGCCTCGACGTCCGGGAGGATGATTTCCGCTATCCCGGCCCGCGACCGCGCACCAAGGAGGCGGCGATTGTCATGATGGCGGACACGGTCGAGGCCTCGACGCGGACGTTGAAGGACCGAAGCACCGAAAGCATTCGCGAACATGTCCACCGCATGATCCAGGGCTTTACGAGGGACGGTCAGCTAGACGAATGCGACCTCTCGTTTCGCGACCTGAGGTTGATCGAGGACGCCTTCGCGGGCATGGTTGTCAGCATCTACCACGCCCGAATCGAGTACCCCGCGACAGCCCAGGGTGAAGCAACCGTCGCAGGCGCGGTGGACACCACGCTGGGGGGCCACGACGGCACCCTCGACGCCGACGACAAAACCATTCCGCTCCCCAGGCCGGTGACCGGCCTGCGGCCGACCAGCTAGCTTCGTCCTCGTCGCGAGGCGGTTACGCGTCGCAATGTCGGCGGTCGCGGCGCGATATAGACATGTGTTGCTTTCAGAATCGGTAATCGTCCTTGCCTACCTGGCCGCTGCCGCGGTCATCCTGCCGGCGATCGGCATCATCGCCCTCGGGCGGATGCCAGCCTTCCTCCGTCGCCGGTCGGATGCCGGTGCTGCCCGAACCCGTATCGAGGGCCTGGGCCTGTTGCTGATTGGCTTTTTCATCCTGGCGGATGCGCTGGCGGCGGACCTGGGTCGCCGCTCGGCCGTCCCGCAGGACTGGGTACTGCTCGTCTGGATCGGCCTGGCGGCTGGCTTGATCGGTACCCGTTACCTCGCCGGGAAGTCCGGTATGGCTGGCACCAAGAACAGCACGCAACGCTGATCGCGGGTAGCATACTCTCGTGCTCATCCAGATGAGCCGATGGGGGCCGTCCTCTCTGGCATCGGGTGTGGATCTGGACGGCCTGAAGCGGGTACTCGAGGCCGGCGCGCAGTTACTTGATTTGCCAACGGAGAGCCTGGCGGTGATCACCCTCACAGGAGACGAGCACCTCCGCGAATACAACCGCCGGTACCGCGGCCTGGACGAAGCAACTGACGTCCTGGCCTTTGCAGCCCAGGAAGCTCCCGCGGATCAGCGCTTCCAGGCGCCGCCAGGGACAGAGCACTGGCTCGGCGACATCGTCATATCGTTGCCCACAGCACGGCGCCAGGCCCGGGCCGCCCACCACTCGATGAACGACGAGGTGCGGCTGCTTGCCGTCCATGGCTTCCTTCACCTGCTCGGCTACGACCATGCTCGGTCGGAAGAGGAGACACGGATGCAAGAGCTGACCAATCGTGTGCTGGCGCTCAGCCCATGACCCCTCGCTCAGATGCCGAGTTCGAAGCCGAGCGCATCGGAAGCGGAAGCCGTGCTCGCCGCCTCGACCTGAGACGGACGCTTTACAGCTTCCGACACGCGGGGCGTGGTCTGTCCTGGGCGGTGTCATCACAGGCCAACCTTCGGTTCCACCTGGTCGCCGCTGCGGCGGTGCTGCTCCTGGCGCTGGTTTTTCGATTCACGGCGATTGAGTTCGTCGGACTCGTGCTGTGTTTTGCGGTGGTAATCGCGGCGGAATTGTTCAATACCGCTCTCGAAGTGCTGATCGACTATGCATGGCCCGAACGGCATCCAATGATCGGGCGCGCCAAGGATGTAGCGGCTGCCGCGGTGCTGATGGCCGCCATCGGCACGGCCCTGGTAGGTCTGCTCCTCTTCGCGCGGCACATACTCCACATCACCTGATGGACCGCCCGGCTTCGTAAACTAACGGGCATTCGCCCCACACCATCCCCACCCCAACCGCTCAATCGCGGCTTCATGCAGACTGCGGCGCTTCAGTACGGGGAGTTCCGACGTTACTACGTCGGACAGGCCGTTTCGGTCATCGGCACCTGGACGCAGTCGGTTGCAGCCGCCTGGCTGGTGCTGCAGCTCTCCCATGATTCCGCCTTCGCCCTCGCCCTCTTTGGAGCCTTCAGCTACGGACCGATCCTGATCTTCGGTCTCTATGCCGGGGCGCTCGTGGACAGGTTCGTGCACAGGGATGTTTTGCTCGTGACCCAGATGCTCTCCGCCGCAGGGGCAGCCCTGTACGCGCTCCTGACGATGACCCATCTGATCAGCCTGCCTTTGATATTCGCCATCGCGGGGCTGCTTGGCATCAACCAGGCGCTCTACTTTCCCGCCAGGCAGGCGACGGTCCTGGAGATGGTCGGACGCAGCGAGCTCGCAAGCGCGGTGGCGTTAAACGCAACCGCGTTCAACCTGGCCCGGATCGTTGGGCCCGCGATTGGTGGCCTCGTGATCGCTGCCTTCGGCGTCGCGGCGTGCTTCTGGCTTAACGCCTTCAGCTACCTGGGCGTGGTGGCGGCTCTCTACACCATCCGGCGAAGGCCGCGGCCAGCCGGACCGCCGGCGCGCGCCATCGATCTGATGGGCGAAGCTCTCAGCCACGTGCGAAGGGCGCCCACATTGCTCGGGCTGTTCACCCTGCTAGTCGTGGCAGGAGCCTTCGGCGCGAACTTCAACCTGGTTTTGCCGCTGTTCACGCGGCTGGTGCTTCATGCCAATGCCGACACCCTTGGCTTCCTCTTTGCTGCCCAGGGAGTGGGATCATTGATCGGAGCGTTGACCATGACGGTGCTCGGCAGTTTCCTGCTTGATCCGCGCCGAATTGTTCTCGGTGCCATCCTGTTCGCCGGCATGGAGCTGGTTTTTATGACGATCCCCGGGTTCGCCCAATCGGTGGTGCTACTGGTCGTGATTGGCTGGTCGTTCGCGGTGTACACCATCGGCACCAACACCTACGTACAGGTGCGCTCCCCCGACCGCATGCAGGGGCGTATGGTCAGCCTCTATTCGATGCTTTTCGTGGGCGTCACGCCGATTGGCAATTTCTTCGCCGGCGCCGTGGCCCATGTCTGGGGCCCGGCAGCCGCCATCTGGCTCGGGGGGGCGCTTACCGGCGTGGCCGGGCTTGCCGTCCTTTTCTATCTCAGCGTCCGCGAGCGACGGGTCGCGCCGGCCGCCGCCGCGCCCTGATGCCGGTTGCACTAGCCATTGTTGAAGTCGGTCATCGCTCTTTCCGGCCCGAGCCGCACCAGGCAGCTGACGGCATCAGCCGCGCGCGCGATTATCCCGGTCAGCGCCTCCTGCTCCTGGCTATTGAACGACCCGAGGACATAGTCCGCGCCGTTGCCCGACGGCCGGCCGATTCCCACCCGAATGCGGACAAAGTCGCGCGTTCCCAGCGAACTAATGAGCGAGTCGAGTCCGTGATTGCCGGCCGAACTTCCGCCCTTTTTCAACCGGATTCGGCCAAAGGGCAGGTCGAGCTCATCATGAATGGCAACAAGCCGCTCGGGCTGGATGTCGAACTTGTCCCGCAGCGCTCTGGCGGCGAGGCCCGAAAGGTTCATCATGGTTTGAGGTTTCGCGAGGATGAGCTCCTGATCGTCCATGCGGGCTCTTCCGACCAGTGCTTTCGCAATCCGTTCAGTGATGCGGATACGGTGGCGTCGTGCCAGCTCGTCGATGCACATGAAACCCACGTTGTGACGGGAGCGTTCATAGGCCCGGCCAGGGTTCCCGAGCCCAATCAAGAGCCAGCGCTCGGTCAGGGGTGGAGGCGGCGGTTTGCGGCGGAACATCCCGAGTAGCGTAGCCAATGGTCGCCCGGTCCGATTCGGTACCAGCTTCACGCGCTGGCGGGCAGAGGACCTTGGGCTCGACTATCGGCATACCTTCAGGCGGTTGTGCTCCTGGCAGTTCGACCTGATCCGACTGTCAGCCTCCTGGCTCGAGGTCGATCAGTTCGGGTATCAACACCTGGACTGGCTCGTTGAGCAGGCCGAGCGGCTTGGTCAGCCCCTGGTCATGACCGTAGGCATGAAGGCGCTAGGCTGGCCCGAGTTCTACCTGCCGGAGCGATTTTCTGTCCATCCAGGTCCGCTTCGTGAAGCCCTGCTGCTGCACGTCGCCCGCACGATAGGGAGGTACCGGGGGTCCTCGCAGTTGGTCGCGTGGCAGATCGAGAACGAGCCCTTCAATCGGTCGGGACCGACGTCAGGGACGGTCGACCGGGCGCTCGTTCGGGCCCAGGCCGCGCTCGCCAAACGGCTGGACCCCAGCCGTCCCATCATGCTCACAACCTTCGCCCATTTCGATGCGGGTCTCGATCGGAGCTCGAGTCGGTTCCAGGGGACGTGGCGTCGCCGCCTGCACCTGCTCCTGCCTGCGGAACGGGAGGCCCTCTCAGTTCTGCAGCGAGGTGACATCCTGGGCCTGGATGTCTACCAGTCGATCGGCTGGCGGCTCGAGGGTAGGTCGTGGGTGGCCCGGGCAGCCCCTGACCAGCTGGAAGCAGTCGCTCGTTGGAAGCGAATTGCGCAACGACAGGGCAAACGGTTCTGGATCAGCGAGGCGCAGGCCGAACCCTGGGAGCCAACCCGCGCCACTCATGGCGAGCCGGTCAGCGTTCAGCCCGAGGATGTCCCGGACCTGCTTCAAAGGCTGAGCTCGCTCAAGCCGGAAGTGATCCTGCTCTGGGGAAGTGAGTACTGGCTTTGGCGCGAGCAGATCGCTGACCCACGCTGGGCTGAAGCGATTCGCCGCTTCCTGGCGAGCAGAATGTAAGCTTTGTAAGTACGCCCCGGGTCGCCGCCTCGGGCGCATTTCTGCATGGCCTCTGATGCCTGACACGCTCCTCGACCTGATCGACCGCCTCCCGGCGAAGAGTTCGCTCGAGGCATGGTGGAACGCGCCTCCGGCCTCGCTAACCGCTCACGCTTTGCCGGTCAGTGCCCTGCCTGTGTTCGCCGCCTGGCTCGCGCGCCGGGCGCGCCGACCGGTGCTGGCCCTGGTCGCAGATCCCGAAGCGACCTTTTCAGAAGCGGGAGCGTGGTTCGGCGACGCGGTCGCTACCACGGTCTTCCCCGCAGTCGAAACGCTGCCATTCGACCGGCTGGCGCCTGACGAGGAGACGGTCCGCCGCCGCCTGGAGGCACTCGATAAGCTTGCCTCCGGCGAGCCCGTTGTCTGCTTCAGTTCGTGGACGGCCATGACCCGCCCTACCCTTGGCGCTGAGGTGCTGGCCCGCTGGGTGCTGACCTTGAAGCAGGGTGAAAGGTATCAGCTCGAGGACCTGCTCCATCGCCTGGCCATGCTCGGCTACCGACGCGAGCCCCTGGTCCAGGCGAGAGGTGAGTTCAGCCTCCGTGGTGGGATTCTGGACATCTTTCCACCCGATCGCCGTCGCCCAGTTCGGGCCGAGTTTTTCGGCGACGAAGCGGAGTCATTACGCGAGTTTGAGGTCGAAACCCAGGGATCGGTTTATAACCTGCCTGCGCTGCGCTTGCTGCCGGCCGCGGAAGTGCTCCTGACTCCCGAAGCCCTCGCCATGGCTGAAAAGAATCTCGGCGAGCTCGATTTCAGCAAGTGCCTGGCCGAAGTTCGCGACGACTGGCAGGGCGATATCGAGCGGCTTCGGACGGGCGCGTACTTCGATGGTATAGAGGGTTTTCAGTCTTACCTCGAGCCGGCTCAGCCGACCCTACTCGACCACCTGCCGGCGCAGGCGCTGCTGTTGTCGTTCGATGCCCGCCGCAACCTCGCCCAGGCGAAGCAGCGCGAGGAAGAGCTAAAAGAACTGGTACGAGTCGAGGTGGACCGCGGTGAACTCCCCGGCTCATTACGGACCGGGCTCGTACCGGTCTCGACGCTGCAGCAGACCAGTGCCGCCTGGCGGAGCCTCGAGCTGGAGCACTCTGACTCTGCGGCCTCCATCGACCTGGGCTTTGAACCGGTTGACGCTTACGCGGGGCGATTCGACGGGCTCGCGGAGCGCCTGCGCACCGATTCACGGGCCAAGCAGCGAATCCTGATCGTGAGTCAGCAGGAAGCTCGTTTGCGTGAGCTGCTGGAGGACCGAGACATCTTTGCGGCCGGGGGACTGCTCGCCTGGTCGCAGACGCCCCTGATGCCCGGGCTGATCGTGCTCGGAAGCCAGCCTGTGGCGCAGGGCTTCCGCCTATCCGCGGCCGCTCTGGACGTCTACGGCGACACTGATATTTTTGGCGGCCTCCGCCAGCGCGTCCGCCGCGGCGTGGTGCGCGCGCGCTCGGCTACATGGAAGTTGGAGTTCGAACCTGGTGACCTGATCGTCCACGTCGATCACGGCATCGGCCGCTTCCTCGGCATGCGCTTGATGGGCGAACCCGGTGAAGAACGCGAGTACATGCAGCTCGAGTACGCCGACGGTGACAAGCTCTACGTGCCCGTCGAGCACCTGGAGCGTGTGCAGAAGTACGTTGCGGGCGGGGACGCCACCCCACGGCTTCAGCGGCTTGGATCGGGCGAGTGGGATCGGGCTAAAAGAAAGGTCCGGGAGTCGGTGGAGGAGGTGGCCAAAGACCTGCTCGACCTCTATTCCAAGCGAGAGCTCGTCGAAGGCCACGCTTACTCCGAAGACGGGCCCTGGCAACACGAGTTGGAGCAGTCCTTTCCCTACGACGAGACGCCCGACCAGGTCCGTGTCATGGCCGAGATCAAGGCGGACATGGAGGACGCGCGGCCGATGGACCGGCTGCTCGCAGGAGACGTTGGTTTTGGCAAGACGGAGCTTGCGGTAAGAGCAGCCTTCAAGGCGGTGACCGACTCCAAGCAGGTGGCCGTACTGGTGCCGACCACCGTCCTGGCACAGCAGCATTTCCTGACCTTCAGCGAGCGTTTCCGTCCCTTTCCGGTGAAGGTCGACATGCTGTCGCGGTTCCGAAGTGAGAGCGAGACAAAAGATGTGCTCCGA
>DASWQQ010000083.1:0-3027 GCA_036403615.1 Candidatus Dormiibacterota bacterium
ACGAGCGTTACTGGATCGAGCAGAAAGAGATCGAGGACAAGGAACGGCCGCCGATGAATTCTGTTCCTGAATACTTCCTGGCCCGCCACAGGGCTCCGGAAACCGAGAGCTAAGGCAAGCCTCCGGCGTCAGGCCGACTCGATTGATTCTTCTTGGAAAGAGTCATCCACGAGGATCCAGGAACGGGCCTCAACCAGGTTCCCCTTTTGAACTGAGGCGACGATGTAGCTGTAGAAGGACCAGGCGTGGTCCTCGTCGAATTTCGACGGTCTAGGTGGGTGGTCGGGATGGCTGTGGGCGAAGCCGATGATTTCCAATCCGCGGGATTCGGCGTCCTTTTGGACCTGGAGCTGCTCCAGCGGATCGAGTGCGTAGCGGTCCCAGGGACGGTCGGTGATCGTGTTGCGCATCGGCCGGAATTCGAACACCTCGCGGGTCTGCTCTTCGGCCCGGCCGATCAGCGCGCCACAGGCCTCGTTCGGGTAGCCGGCCTCGAGGTGCTGGCGTAGTGCCGCCATCACCGGCGAGGTGATGCGGAGGGTCAAAACTTCCGGTGGTAGAGGCCTGAGCTGAGGTAGCGGTCGCCACCGTCGGGGAAGACCATGACGAAGACGCCCTCGGAGGTCCGGCGGGCCACTTCCCGGGCGGCATAGAGCGCCGCACCCGACGAGTTGCCGACCAGCAAACCCTCGGAGCGGGCGAGGTCATGGGCGAGCTCGTAAGCAACTTCCGTCGGGACACTGACCTTCTCGTCGTAGACGCTCGGGTCGTAGATACCAGGCACGATGGAGCTTGGCATGTGCTTCAGGCCTTCCAGGCCGTGAAGCGCATCATCGGGCTCTGCCGCGATGATGCGAATCGAGCGGTTGTGCCTTTTGAGAAAGCGGCCGGCACCCATCAGTGTGCCGCTGGTTCCGATGCCGGCGAAGAAATGCGTGACCTCGCCATTGGTCTGCTGGACGATCTCGGGACCGGTGGTATCGAAGTGGGCGCGCCAGTTGAACGGATTGTTGTACTGGTCGGGCATGAAGTAGACGCCAGGGGACTCCTCGCGAAGCCGGTGCGCCTCCCTGATGGCGCCATCAGAGCCGTCCAGGGCGGGGGTGAAGATCGCCTCAGCGCCAAATGCCTTGACGATCTCGCGTCGCTCCTCGTTGACGTTGGCCGGCATCACCAGCTTGACCTGGTAGCCCTTGGCAGCGCCGATCAGGGCATAGGCGATCCCGGTGTTGCCGGAGGTCGAATCGAGGATGACCCTCTCGACGGTGAGCTCGCCAGTCCGCTCCGCCTCCTCGATCATGCGTAGTGCCGGTCGGTCTTTGACCGAGCCCCCCGGGTTGAACCACTCAGCCTTGGCGTAGAAGGCAATGTTGGGAAACTCCTTCTCCAGCAGATGGATGCGCAGCAGCGGGGTGTTGCCGATGCGCTGAAGGATCGACTGTTCGGGAACGTTTTCGACCACTGATAGGGCGCGGTGCGACATGCACCCTGATTTTATCGACGGCGCCGGTTCGAAGGCCCGGTTCGAATCAGGCTTTGCCGGGCGCCGCCTCGATCAGGAAGACCGGATGGTCCTCCGGGTTCGGTAGCGCGGCAAACTCTTTGGCAACAAACCCTCCGTACCTCGCACCGTTCTCCCGGACGTAAGCGTCGACCAGTGGCCGCCGCCTGGCGGCCTCGATCTCGGTCGCCGTGAAACGCTCGGTCCGACCCTTCCAGCGCAGGTCACCCGACCCCGCCGCCCGGAGGTTACGCGCCCAGTGAGTGTCGCCGCGAGGCGCAACCAGGTAGCGCTTTCCCTGGAATTCGAGAGGTAACACCGGCATGGTGTAAAGCTTGCCCGACTTCCGTCCACGAATCCGGACGATGGGGGTAATGCCCAAGGCAACCAGCAGGGGATTCATGATCCGGTTGTTGAAGAAGCCCGATTTGCGGTAGGGTGCCGTCTGACTCATCCGCGGCGAATTCTATCGATCTCCTCAACGAGACAGGTTTTTGATCGGAAAGCGGTGTTATACTCGCGCCAAACTGGGGGTGTAATCATGCAAGCAAGTTCATCCGTCACGCAGACCGGCTCATCGACGGCTCCGAAGGCAGGCTTCTGGATCCGTTTCCTGGCGATCCTGATCGACAGTATTTTGCTCGCCATCGTGAGCGCGGCAATCGGCGCGGTTCTCAGCATCAACACCAACGGCCGCTCCGGCCTGCAGGTGCTCCTCGGGCTGGCCTACTACGTGTTCTTCTGGTCGAAGAGCAGCCCCTGGCCCGGTCAGACGATCGGCAGCAAACTGCTCAACATTCGGGTTATCAAGACGGACGGATCGGACCTCGAAATCAGCCAGGCTCTGATCCGTTACGTTGGCTTCTTCATCTCGGCCATAGTGCTATTGATCGGCTTGATCTGGGCGGCATTCGATCCCAACAAGCAGGGCTGGCATGACAAGATCGCCGGGACCTACGTGATCAAGGCGTCCTGAGCGCCTGCTGAAAGTCGTCTAGCAGATCGTCGACGTTTTCGAGGCCGACCGAGCAGCGGACCAGGCCTTCGCTAATGCCCGCGCGCACCCGTTCGTCGGCGTCCAGCCCGCGGTGCGAGGTCGAGGCGGGATGGCTGAGGGTGGTGGCCACATGACCCAGGCTCGGCATCAGGCGGACCAACCGCAGCCTGCTCACCATCTCCCCCACTACTTGCTTGCCCTCTTTCAGCTCGAAGGAGAGCAGCGCTCCGGCGCCCGCTGGTAGGAGCTTGCGGGCACGGGCGCAGAACGGACTGCTCTCGAGCTCCGGGTAGTGGACGCGGGCTACCGCCTGGTGGCCCTCGAAGAAGCGCGCCAGCGCCAGCGCGTTCGAGGTATGACGCTGCATTCTCACCGCGAGCGTCCGGATACCTCGCAATGTCAGCCAGGCTTCAAAGGGGCCGAGTGTCGGACCGAAAGTGTGGGCGAAGGCTCGCGCCCCCTCCACCCAGGCCTGCCTGCCTACAAGCAACCCGCCAATGACATCGGCGTGCCCGCTAAGGTTTTTGGT
>DASWQQ010000084.1:0-7517 GCA_036403615.1 Candidatus Dormiibacterota bacterium
CCACGCGGGGTCATGTACCACTCCTGAAAGGAGAGGCAGCGGCCCTCCTGGTCGAATCGCATGAGAAACAGGTTGTCGTACTCGGCTTCGAGAGTTGATTTGCTGGCGTCCGTGTAATAACGGCTCCTGCCGCTCGCGACAGCCAGATCGCCATCGACCGCGAGCGTCCGGTAACTGGCGTCGTAGGTACCCGGCGTGTCCTTGTCTCCTACCCAGGAGGCAACGATCGCGAGGCGACCCCGAATCGGTTCGTCGAATGGGTGGTAGCGATAGGTAGCGTCCTCTGAGAAGAGGCGGGCCACGCTGTCCGGGTCGTACGTCTGCCAGGCGGCAACGTAATCGCGTAGCCAGGCGTCTACGCTCGCTTTAGTCAGCGCGATCGGAGGCAGCCCTCAGGCCCGTGGCGCAAAGAGGCTGCTGAAGTCGCCGGTGATACCTTCCAGGGCCTCGTGAACCTCGAGGAGGTCGTCCGCCGAGATGTTCGGCGTGCGGCCGGTAGCGCGGGAATGCAACTCCAGTTGAAGCTCGAACATCGCGCGACCGTCCTGGGCGTTCATTTGTTTTCCGACTCCCTGTAATTTGATACTGACGCTGTCATTATAGTAAGAAGTCCCATTGTCGCTGTCAAGTTTCAGTGCACCGGGCTACACAGGTACAACGCACCGCCGGCCCGGTCGGTTTCGGTCTAGCTGCGGCCTGCCTGGTAGCGGCTGGTCTGGACGCGTCCGCGGCGAACCGTCCGGAAGGCCAGTCCTGCCCCGGTCAACAGGAAGAGCCCACCGAGCAGGATGGGGGCGACGGCCAGCGGCAGGAAGAGCGGGTTGTCCAGGTCGTTCTCGGCGAAGCCGAGGAACATCATCAACAGGATCGAGATCATGCCGAAGAGGCTGGCGATAAGGAAGGCGCCCAGCTCGAGCGTGGTGGCCTCTGGCGCCCCGGTTGTGTGCTGGGCCGCCATCAGGCCGGCGCGAACGCCGAAGGCGATCAGGGCAATGATGCTCAAACCGGCAGCAGCGGTGAAGACGATGGCGACCACGATGACGGCGAAGACGTTTGCGCTGGTCATGCCGTCGAAGAGATTCATCGCAGAGGATTCTAACCCGCCGGTCGGAGCGCCGCCTGCACCAGTTTTTCTTCATTTGCCTGGTGGGCAATCGCGTAGCCTTCGCTCGGGCTGGCCCGCTCCGGACGGCCGACGTAGCTGAGTGCGAGCTGTTCCGGAAGGCGAGGTTCCAGCCGTCGCTTGACGTGCGACCAGGCGCCCATGTTCATCGGCTCTTCCTGGACCCACACGATCTGCTTTGTGTTGGGGTACTTGGCGATCACGCCCAGCAGATCGTCGGTGCGCAGCGGTTCGAGCAGTTCGAGCCGGAGGATGGCGGAGTCCTTTGCCTCCGCGCGCAACGGGTTGCCGGCCAGGTCGAAATAGACCTTGCCGGTGCAGAGGATGATCCGGCGAACGTCCTCACGATGGTTCGCCATCTCCGGATCGTCGATGACGCGCCTGAACCCGTTGCTGCTCAGGTCTTCCAGCCGGGACACCGAGACCTTGGAGCGCAGCAGGCTCTTGGGCGTCATGATCACCAGCGGTCGTGGGCGCGTGTGCAGAGCCTGGCGACGGAGCGCGTGAAAGTACTGAGCCGGCGTGCTCGGGTAGAAGACACGGATGTTTCCCTCTGCTGCCAACTGCAGGAATCGCTCGAGACGAGCGCTCGAGTGCTCCGGACCCGCGCCCTCGTAACCGTGAGGCAGCAGCAGGGTAAGGCGCGATGGCTGGCCCCACTTCGCAAGGCCGGAGACGATGAACTGGTCGATGATGATCTGGGCGCCGTTGGCGAAGTCGCCGAACTGCGCTTCCCAGCAGACCAGCGCCTCTGGGGCCTGGGCACTGTAGCCATACTCGAAACCGAGCGCCGCATACTCGGAAAGGGGACTGTTATGCAGCTCAAAGGTGGCGCTGGCCCCGACGAGGTGCTGGATCGGAGCCCAGCGTTTGCCGGTTTTCGAGTCGTGGAAGACCAGGTGACGCTGGCTGAAGGTGCCGCGTTCCGTATCCTGGCCGGTCAGCCGGACCGGAATGCCGCTCGTGACCAGGCTGGCAAAGGCCAGCTCCTCAGCCTGGGCCCAGTCGATCTCGCGCTCGGAAAGCGGTGCACGGCGACGGTCGATCTGCTTGGCGAGCTTGGGGTGGACGGTAAAACCCTGGGGGACGGCGACCAGCTGCCGGCTGAGGGAATCGAGAACGTCCGGCTTGACGATGGTCTTGATGTCCGACTCGGGAGTGGCATCCATGCCGGGACGGTGCGCCTCCGGCGCGTGGGCGGCACGAGTCTTGACGTTCTGGTGGGCAGCGCTCAGGCGCTCATCCGCGGCGGAGGCACGCGCCGCAGCGTCCTCGGAGGTGAGCAGACCTTCTTCGATCAACTGTGCGGCAAACATCTCGCGGACCGAAGGGTGATCTTTGATCGCGTCATACATCAGGGGCTGGGTGTACGCGGGTTCATCGGTTTCGTTGTGTCCCACCCGGCGGTAGCCGATCAGATCGATCACGACGTCGCGCCCGAACTTGAGCCGGAAGGCTACCGCCAGCCGCACCGCGCTGACGCAGGCGGTGATGTCATCCGCATTGACGTGAACGATCGGCAGGTCGAACCCCTTGGCCACATCCGAGGCGTAGCGGGTGGAGCGACCCTCCTCCGGATCGGTGGTGAAGCCGACCTGGTTGTTCGCAATCAGGTGCAGCGTTCCTCCAGTTGTGTAGCCGGCAAGCTTTTGCAGGTTCAGAACCTCAGGTACGACACCCTGCGCCGCAAACGATGCGTCTCCGTGGATCAGGATCGGGACCGTGCCCGCCTTGTCCATGTAGAGCTCGGCGCCCTTGCGGCGGGTCTGCTGCGCCCGCGTCCAGCCTTCGACCACGGGGTCGACTGCCTCCAGATGACTGGGATTGGCCAGCAGGCTGACCGAGACCTGCTTGCCGTTGGGAGTGACGTAGGTACCCTCCGCCTCGGCATGGTATTTGACGTCACCGGTGACATCGCCGGCTTCGAGCCGTTCCTGCCCCTGTTCGAACTCGACAAGGATCGACTCGTATGGACGATTGACGACATGCGCGATCACGCTCAGGCGGCCGCGATGCGCCATGCCCATGATCACCTGGCGGGCGCCGTTGTCGGCAAACAATTGGAGCGCCTCCTCCAGCATCACGACCATGGAGTCGAGGCCCTCGATCGAGAAGGTCTTCTGGCCGAGGAAGCTTCGCCTCAGGTAGCGGTCCATGGTCTCAACCTTGGTCAGGCGGCCGAGCAGTTGTAGCTTGCGTTCAGGCGAGAGCGGTTGGCGATACTTTCCTGACTCAATCTTTTCCCGCAGCCAGTTGCGTTGCTCGTGGCTGGAGATGTGTTCGATCTCGTAAGCGATCGTGCCGCAATAGGTTTCGTGGAGATGGGGGAGAGCTTCCGCGAGCGTTTCGCCGGGAACCCGGATTCGCAGTACCGCGGCCGGGACCGTTTCCATCACCGCCGGGGTCAGCCCGTGGTTCATAGGGTCGAGCGAGGGATCGCCTGCGGGAGGCGTGCCGAGCGGATCGAGACGGGCGGCCAGGTGTCCGTGACTGCGATATGCGGCGACCAGCGCCATGCCCGCCGCCACGGCGCGAAGCGCCTCCGCCTCCACCGTGGGCGATACGGCCGGAGCCCCTTCCGCCGCAACCGTGGTGGCGCGGGCAGCGTCCACCACACCGGCGGGGACCGGAACGCGCATCGACTCGAAGACCGATTCGTAGAAACCGTCGGCGCCGGCGAGAAGTTCTTCGATACGCCGCAGGAACTCGCCGGATTCAGCGCCCTGGATGACGCGGTGGTCGTAAGTGCTGGTCAGCGTCATCACCTTGGAGACTCCGAGCTGGCGTAGGCCGGACTCGGCCAGGCTGCTGAACTCGGGTGGATAGCCGATCGCGCCAGTGGCGACGATCGTGCCCTGCCCCTTCATCAAACGCGGAACCGAGGCCGAGGTGCCGATGCCGCCCGGGTTGGTGAGAACCACGGTGGCGCCCGCCAGGTCATCGGCCGCCAGCTTCCCGGTTCGCGCCCTTGCCACCAGGGTCTCATAGCGGTCGCGGAAGGCGGCAAACTCCAGGCGGTCGGCGTCGTGAACCACCGGGACCATCAACATCCGGCTGCCATCGGCACGCTGGACGTCGACAGCGAGGCCGAAGTGCACGCCGCGGGCAACCCGCGTCGGCACGCCGTCGATCCGATCGAAGCTGACCGCCATCGAAGGCACGTCTTTGAGAGCGCGCACGACCGCGAAGGCGACGATGTGCGTGTAAGACATCTTCTCCGGCCGCCCGGCCGCCTGGATCCCCTGGTTTAGCTGTCGCCGGCGCTGGTCGAGGACGTCCACCCGCACGGTTCGAAAACTGGTTGCGGTCGGTATCTCGCGGCTCTCCTCCATGTGCTTTACCAGGGCACTCATGGCGCCCCGAAGCGGAATCGAACCGGTTGGCAACTGCGCCGGTGCGGCCTGCGTAACGGGTGGGGCCGAGGTCACGGGGGGCTCGGAGACAGGGGCAGCAGACGGAGCGGTGCTTGCTGACTGGCCTTCAATCGCCTGCAGCACGTCACGACGGCGGATCTCGCCCGCCGGTCCAGTCCCCTTGATGGAGCCGAGGTCGATGCCGCGAGCGCGGGCCAGGATGGCGGCGCCCTCGCTTACACCCGTTGATGGCTT
Source organism: Candidatus Dormiibacterota bacterium (assembly GCA_036403615.1). Lineage (GTDB taxonomy): Bacteria > Chloroflexota > Dormibacteria > CF-121 > CF-121 > JALYYC01. The sequence continues at coordinate 4,732 of DASWQQ010000084.1, forward strand.
TGGCTCGCCGTTCGGGGCGGACTTCTGAACCGGGGTCGTCGCCCCTTCAGCAGCCTTTGTCTTCGGGGAAGCAGGCGCAGCTTTGGGGGCCTCGGCCCCGGGCCCTGAAGAGGTCGCAGCACCGTCGCCTGCCGCGCCCACCTCGATCTCGGCCAAAGGCGCGCCGACCGCAATCGTCGCCCCGGTCTCCGCCAGGATCTTGAGAAGCCTGCCGCTTTTGGGCGCAGGAACCTCGGCGTCGACCTTGTCGGTACTCACTTCGACCAGGCCTTCGCCCTCACGAACGGACTCACCAACCTGCTTGAGCCACTTGGCCACCGTGCCTTCCGTGACGGACTCACCCATCTCGGGGAGCGTGACCTGGACTGTCGATTGGGGCACGGTGAGATTCTACCCGGCTAACATTGAATTCAAATGACGTTCAAGGAGAAGCTTGGCGTCAGCGAGGAGCGATCTCAATCGCTCCTCTGCCTGGGCGTGGACCCCGAGCCCGACCTGATGCCCGTGCGGGTCCAGCGTTCGCCGGCCGGCGTTGCCGCCTTCCTGAACGAGATCATCGACTCCACCAGCGACCTCGTCGCCTCCTACAAGCTGAACCTCGCCTTCTTCGAGCGCTGGGGTAAGGAGGGCAGCGGGCTGCTGGAGCAGGTCATGGGGATGTTACGGCCGGGCAAACCGGTGATCTTCGATGCCAAGCGTGGCGACCTCGCCAGCACCGCCCAGGCCTACGCCCATGGCATCTTCAGTGCCTGGGGCGCCGATGCCGTAACCGTGCATCCCTACCTCGGCCATGATTCGGTTGCGCCCTTCCTCGCTCACAAGGACAAGGAAATCTTCGTCCTCTGCCGAACTTCGAACCCCGGTGCCAACGAGTTCCAGCATCTGCGCGTCGAAGGCGAAGCGCTCTACCGGCACGTGGCCCGGGCGGCAGTCCGCTGGGACCATTACGGGAACGTCGGCCTTGTGGTGGGGGCAACCGCACCTGCCGAGCTGCGTGACGTCCGGCAGATCGCCGGCGACCGCCTGCTGCTGGTTCCGGGGATCGGTGCCCAGGGCGCAGACCTGACCGCTGCTGTCAAGGCTGCCATCCGGGTCGATGGACGTGGCGCCATCATTCCGATTTCACGCGGCATCCTCTTCGCCTCAGGAGGCGACGACTTCGCCGAGGCGGCCCAGCATGCCGCATTCAGCTACCGCGAAGCCATCAACGCGGTGCGGGCGGACCTGGCGACGGTCCGGGCCTAGACCCTCGGCATGCCGGGTATAGTCGCCGGCGCCCTCGTCGCTCATCCGCCCGTGGTCGTCCCTGAAGTGGGTGGTGAGCGGGCAGCCGTGGTGGCCGCGACGCATTCGGCTATGGAACGGCTCGACCAGGTCCTGAGCCTCAATCCTGCCCAGCTCGTGGTCGTGATCTCACCACATAGCCCCTCCAGCTTCGAAAGCATTCCGATCCGTTGCTCTGCCCGAGTCGAGGGGGACCTCGGCCGTTTCGGCGCGCCGCAGGTGAGGATCGTCGCCGATGTCGATCTGGAGGCTACCGAAAAGTTGTTCGCAGATGCAACCGCCCGAGGTTTCTCCCTGATACGGAGTGAAGACCCTTACCTGGACCACGGCATTGTCGTGCCGCTTTACCTCCTGCCCCGGACCCGCGCCACTCGCCGGTTCATCTTCCTTGGCATCAGCGGCTGGCCTTTGGATCGCTTTCGCGAGTTCGGCACTTTTCTACATGACCAGCTTGGGAGCGTAGAGGCACTCCTGCTTGCCTCGGGAGACCTATCGCACCGCCTGACCCCGGAGGCACCCTACGGATTCCGGCCGGAGGGGCACGTGATGGACAAGCGGGTGATCGAGGCTCTACGAACGCAGCAATGGGAGCAGATCGAGCGCCTCGATCCAGGGCTGCTGGACCGGGCGGGTGAGTGTGGCCTGCGTCCGCTCTCGTTATTGATCGGTGCTGCGCGCGCTGCCGGCCTTACTTCCAAGGTCTTCAGTTATGAGGGCCCCTTTGGCGTCGGCTACCCGGTCGCCCATTTTGCCGCTGGACACGAGGCCGGCGACGTGCAGGCAATGGGACGGAAGGCAATCGAAACCTACCTGCTCGAGCGCCGAGTCATCGATCCGCCCGGGCAGATTCCGCTCGCCCTCGAGCAGCCGTCGGCTGCGTTCGTCACGCTGCGAAAGCATGGAGAGCTGCGCGGCTGCATGGGTAGCGTGGTGCCAACCGAATCGAATGCGGCGCGCGAGATCATCCGTTACGCGATCGCCTCAGCGATCCGCGACCCGCGCTTCCGGCCAGTAGAGCTTGAAGAATTGCCGGAGCTGACGATCTCGGCCCAGTTGCTCGATCTGCCGCAGCCCGTCGCATCAGTGGCGGACCTCGATCCCGCAGTCTATGGAGTCATCGCCCATTCGGGCGACCGACAGGCCTTGCTGCTACCCGGTATCGAGGGCATCGACACGGTGGCGCAACAAATCGCCGCTGTTTGCGACAAGGCCGGAATCGACCAGCGAGCGCCTCTGAGGTTGGAACGGTTCCGCACCCGGACCATCACTTGATCGCGCTCCTCACCAACCCCGAGCAGGCCGGCCACTCGGCCCCCGGGCATCCGGAGCGTCCCGATCGTGTCCGCGCCATCCTCGATGCCATCAAGCATTCGCAGCTGGGCCTGTCTCCGCAGATCGCCTTGCCTGCCGCCGAGGCCCTGATCCGTTCCGTACACGATGCCAGATATCTTCACAAGCTCGACCTGGCGGCCGAGAGTGGGGGAGGCTACCTGGACGCCGAC
>DASWQQ010000085.1:0-1625 GCA_036403615.1 Candidatus Dormiibacterota bacterium
CTGGCTTCGCGATGCTTGGAATCATCTATTTACTCCCAACGCCACGAATTCTCGCCCGGGCGCAGCGCAGACGAAACAGCCGGTAGGGCACGCACCGCAGGTAAGGCCACCCGTGGACGCGCTTAGAGGGCCCCGACCAACTCCTTGATGCGATCCGCCGCCAGCGGTACGTCCTTGATCGTGCCCTTGAAGTAGCTGTCGTAGGCACCCAGGTCCATCAGGCCGTGGCCGCTCAGGTTGAAGAGGATGACCGGCGAGCGGCCTTCCTTGGTCGCCTTGTTGGCCTCGTCGATGACGGCGCGGATAGCGTGGGCGCTCTCCGGCGCCGGGATGGTGCCTTCGGTCCGGGCGAACTGGACCGCCGCCTCGAAAACGGTGCTCTGCGGGAAAGCTGCCGCCTCGATGAAGCCGTGCTCAACTAGCGCGGAGACAAGCGGCGCCATGCCGTGGTAGCGCAGGCCGCCGGCGTGAATCCCCGCCGGGATGAATTGATGGCCAAGCGTGTGCATCTTGACCAGGGGCGTCATCTCACCGGTGTCGCCGAAGTCGTAGGCGTACTTGCCCCTGGTGATCGTTGGGCAGGCATCGGGTTCTGCCGCCAGGAAGCGCGTCTTGGTCTTCCCCTGCAGACGATCCCGAAGGAAGGGGAAGGCGAGCCCGCTGAAGTTGCTGCCGCCACCGACGCAACCGACAACGACGTCGGGCATGGCGCCCGCCCGCTCGCACTGTAGCAACGCCTCCTCGCCGATCACGGTCTGGTGCATCAAAACATGATTCAGGACGCTGCCCAGTGAGTACTTCGTATCCTCGCGGGTGGCGGCGTCCTCGACCGCTTCCGAGATGGCGATGCCGAGGCTGCCGTTAGAGTCAGGGTCCTGTTCGAGGATCTTGCGGCCGGCGTTGGTCATCGATGACGGGCTGGGGACGACCTGCGCACCCCAGGTCTGCATCATGCTCTTGCGGTAGGGTTTCTGCTCGTAGCTGATGCGGACCATGTAAACGAAGCACTCAAGATCGAAGAGCGAGCTGGCGAAGGCCAGGGCACTGCCCCACTGCCCGGCTCCCGTCTCGGTGGTAAGTCGCTTGGTGCCAGCCGCCTTGTTATAGAAGGCCTGGGCGACGGCTGTGTTCGGCTTGTGCGAGCCCGCCGGACTGACGCCCTCGTACTTGTAAAAGATCTTTGCGGTGGTACCGATCGCCTTCTCGAGGCGCTTGGCCCGCATCAGCGGAGTCGGCCGCCAGAGCTTCAGGGCATCCTGGACAGGCGTGGGAATGTCGATGTACCGCTCCTGCGAGACCTCCTGGAGGATCAGTTCCATCGGGAAGAGCGGGGCGAGGTCCTGGGGCCCGATCGGCTGGCGTGTTCCAGGGTGGAGCACGGGCTCGACCGGATAGGGCAGATCGGCCTGGATGTTGTACCAGCGCCGGGGCATCTCCTGTTCTTCAAGCGTGATACGAGTGGCATCGCTTGGCGCGCTGATACTCATGTCGGTCCCTCCTTCCTTTAAGGCTTCTCTTGTATCACAGAGTCGGGCGGCTGCATAGTGGCCTGATGAACCGATCGGCTGATCCCGTGAGGCTGGCCGCCGAACTCGACCGCAGGCTGAAGGCTGCGGGCGACTCGA
>DASWQQ010000086.1:0-2500 GCA_036403615.1 Candidatus Dormiibacterota bacterium
GATATTCACTTCGTTCACGTTCGGTCGAAGCACGAAAAGGCGTTGCCGCTGATCGTCACACATGGCTGGCCCGGCTCGATCATCGAGCAGCTGAAGATCATCGATCCCCTGACCAACCCGACCGCTCACGACGCCAGCCCATCGGACGCGTTCGATGTGGTTATTCCGTCGATCCCCGGCCACGGGTTTTCAGCCAAGCCCGCCGCGACCGGCTGGGATCCCCTCCGGATCGCGCGCGCCTGGAGCGAGCTGATGAAACGCCTTGGCTACACGCGCTACGTAGCGCAAGGCGGCGACTGGGGAGCGGCCATCACGCAAAGGATGGGGGTGGAGGCGCCTGAAGGGCTGGTGGGCATCCACACCAACATGCCTGGGACGGTTCCTGACGACGTGATCAAAGCCGTGGTGGCAGGCGCACCATCCCCGGCCGGTCTATCCGCCGAAGAGCGCCGCGCGTACGAGGAGCTTCACGACTTCTATGCGGACCATCTCGCCTACGCCGTCCAGATGAACAAGCGTCCCCAGACGCTGTACGGCATCTCGGATTCGCCGGTCGGACTGGCGGCCTGGATGCTCGACCACGATCCGAAGAGTTACCAGCTGATCGCACGTGCCTTTGCCGGAAGCCCGGGCGGCCTTTCACGCGACGACGTCCTCGACAACGTCACGCTCTACTGGTTGACGAATACCGGGATTTCTTCGGCTCGCCTCTACTGGGAGAACAAGTTCGGGTTCTTCAACGTCCAGGGCGTGAGGATCCCGGTTGGGGTGAGCATCTTTCCGGACGAGCTTTACGAAGCGCCGCGGAGCTGGGCGCAACGGGCCTATCCCAAGCTGATCCATTACAACCGACTCCCCGTAGGCGGACACTTCGCCGCCTGGGAGCAACCAACGCTGTTTTCCGACGAGATCCGAGCAACATTCCGGTCGCTTCGCTAACAAAAGAGGAGGAAGAGAAATGAGTGCAACCACCGCTGTTCATGTCGCCGTTCGCCCGTTCCGCTTCGAGGCTTCCCAATCCGATCTGGACGACCTTCGGGGCAGAGTCCAGGCAACGCGCTGGCCGTCTAAAGAGCTCGTCAAGGATGCGTCGCAGGGCGTGCAGCTTGCGATCATTCAGGCGCTTTGCCGCTACTGGGCGACCGACTACGACTGGCGTAAGGCGGAGGCGAAGCTCAACGCGCTGCCGCAGTTCCAGACCGAGATCGACGGTGTGGACATTCACTTCATCCACGTGAAGTCGCGTCACGAGAACGCGTTGCCGTTGCTCATGACGCACGGCTGGCCTGGCTCTGTGATCGAGCTGCTTGGTGTCGTCGGCCCGCTGACAGACCCGACCGCGCATGGCGGCCGCGTCGAGGACGCGTTTCATCTCGTGCTGCCGTCGCTGCCCGGCTACGGATTCTCCGGCGAGCCAACCGAAACTGGCTGGGGTCCCGCCCGCATCGCGGGTGCCTGGGCAGAACTGATGAACCGCCTCGGCTACTCTCGCTACGTCGCCCAGGGCGGCGACCAGGGCGCCAGCGTCACGGACGCGATGGGGCGCCTGGCCCCAAAAGGACTGCTTGGCATCCACCTCAATTTGCTCAGCGCCTTCCCGCGTGCTATACAGGCCGCGATCTTCGGCGGATACTTCCCCGCGCCCGAGGGTCTGCTCAAGCGGCTGGCGGTAGCGTTTATCGCCGCTAAAGCAGACAAGGAACCGATGGCATACAACGCAGCGGCGGCCGTGTACAGGAGAGGCTACCTCGTCGAGATGGGCGAGCACCCGCAGACGGTCGGCTACTCATTGACGGACTCGCCCGTCGGGCTCGCAGCCTGGATGCTCGACCACGACCCGGACAGCTACGCCAAGATCTCGCACGCGCTCACCGACGGCGGCCCAGCGGGCGGCCTGACCCGCGACGGGGTCATCGACAACATCACACTCTATTGGCTTACGGGGACCGCGACGTCGGCGGCGCGACTCTACTGGGAGGAAACACAAAGCACCCTTGCTGCTCTTTCGTCAGGACAGGCGCCGCCAAAGCTGTCGCTGCCGGTGGCATTCACCGTCTTCCCCAGCGAGATCTTCCAGGCGCCGCGCAGTTGGGCCGAGAAGGTCTACCCCAACCTCGTTTACTTCAACCAGGTGGACAAAGGCGGTCACTTCGCAGCATGGGAACAGCCGCAGCTCTTTTCCGAAGAGATCCGCGCCGCCTTCCGGTCGATGCGCAAGGGGAATTGACTTTAGCCAGGTTGGTCTGCAGCGGAAAGTGGAGGATTCGAAATGAGTCACGAACCCACGATCGTTCTCGTACACGGCGCTTTCGCGGACGCGTCAAGCTGGAATGGCGTCGTCGAGCGGCTTCTGCAGGGAGGGCATCATGTTGTGGCCCCGGCAAACCCGTTGCGCGGGTTGGCCGCTGACGCGGCCTACGTAGCGAGCTACATAAGTCAGATCGATGGTCCCACGATCCTGGTCGGACACTCATATGGTGGCGCGGTGATCACCAATGCA
>DASWQQ010000087.1:0-3716 GCA_036403615.1 Candidatus Dormiibacterota bacterium
ATCGACGGCAAGGTTTGGCACCTCGATGTCGGCTCGTCGCATCCTGGGGCTGGAGTAGGTCCCAAGGGTTGGGCTGTTCGCCCATTAAAGCGGTACGCGAGCTGGGTTTAGAACGTCGTGAGACAGTTCGGTCCCTATCCGTGGTGGGCGCAGGAGACTTGAGAGGGGTTACCCTCAGTACGAGAGGACCGGGGTGAACGGACCTCTGGTGTCCCGGTTGTCATGCCAATGGCAGCGCCGGGTAGCTATGTTCGGTTGGGATAAGTGCTGAAAGCATCTAAGTACGAAGCCCACCTCAAGATTAGGTCTCCCACTGGGTTAACCAGGTAAGACCCCAGCGAGACTAGCTGGTTGATAGGCCGCAGGTGTAAGACGGGCAACCGTTTCAGCTGAGCGGTACTAATAGGTCGAGGGCTTGACCATCTATCTCACTCCTCAGCGCGCCGGATTGCCGGCCGTGCAAGGGGTAGATTGCGTGTTCTGCGCGATCCCTAAAGCACTTCTTCGCAGCGATCGAAGGAAAAAGACTTCGGTGACCATAGCGGCGGGGAAACACCTGTTCCCATCCCGAACACAGCAGTTAAGCCCGTCTGCGCCGATGGTACTGGGCTGGCAACGGTCTGGGAGAGTAGGTCATCGCCGAGGTCTTTTTCTTTTTGTTTACATGGAGGAAACATGGCGGAGCAACCGACCGGGAGGACCCGGCACGCCGAGCTGACGCTCGACCAGCTGGCCGAGCTTCAGCCGGGCTTGGCCGACCTCATGCCCGCCGTAGGCGATCGCTACTGGATTGCTTACTACGCGGCCATGGGTGGGAACTGGGCGCTGGCACGCTACCAGCTCCGCCACCTCGCGATTTTGCTACGCCGCGGCGCGGTTACCCGTCCGAAGCACGCCGTCAACCTGCGAGAGTACGAGCGCAGCAGTATTGGGCCACTACTGGAGGCAATCCAGGTGCGCGACTTCGCCGCCTTTTCGCGTGCCTACTCAGAAGCAACCATGGTAGCCAACCGGCTGCACGTCGAACTCGGCCATCCGGATATCGTCTGGCGTCTCCCCGACCACCCGCCCGCACAGCTCGACCTGGGTCCGCAACCGGAAGCGGATCCGAAACCAAAGCCGACGCCGGGTTGAGGAGCGCAGCTAGCGCAACATCTCGCGTCGCACGGTAAGGCGCTCGACCAGGTCGACCTTGACCCGGACGCCGAGCCCCCAGCGGGTCGGTACGCTGATCGTGCCACCCCGCGCAAGCGTGAACGGTGGTTCGATGATGTCCTCAGCCCAGTAGCGACCGCTTGCCGAAATGTCGCCAGGCAAGCGGAAGTTAGGGAGCGTGGCCAGCGCCACGTTGCAGGCGCGGCCAATTCCGGTTTCGAGCATTCCGCCGCACCAGACCGGGATGCCCGCATTTCGGGCAATGTCGTGAATGCGTTTCGATTCAGCGAAGCCGCCGACGCGGCCTGGTTTTATGTTGATCACCCGGCAGGCGCCCAGCTGGACGGCTTGACGGGCGTCGCGCGCCTCCTCAATGCTCTCGTCGAGGCAGATTGGCGTAGCCAGCTGTCTCTGTAGGGCCGCGTGATCTACCAGATCCCCGGCTGCCAGGGGTTGCTCGATCATTAACAGCCTGAATTGATCCAGTTGCGCCAGGTGAGCGGCATCATCCAGCTCGTAGGCGGAGTTGGCGTCCGCCATCAGGGTGATCTCTGGATAGCGTTCACGAACCGCGCCAATCGCGTTGATGTCCCAACCTGGTTCGATCTTCACCTTGATCCTGCGATATCCCTCCGCGAGATGCCGGGCGATTGAGTCCAGCAGTTCGTCAGTCGAGGATTGAATTCCAATGCTGACGCCGGTCTCGACCCGGTCTCTCACGCCGCCTAGGTAGGTTGCCAGCGGCTTTCGCGCCTCTTCGGCGAAGGCGGCGGTGAGCGCCATCTCGATGCACGCCTTCGCCATTCGATGACCTCGTACCGGCAGGAAGAGCCTCTCCAGGCTGGCGAGATCGGGAATCTCCCGGTCGAGTACGGCCGGTACCAGGTGGCTCCTGAGCATCTGCCAGGCGGTCTCGATCGTCTCGTACGAATACCAGGGTCCTTCGCCGGCAACACACTCTCCCCAGTGCGAATGCCCGCCCACTTCCAGCCGGATGAGCAGAGGGTAGCGATCCTGCTGCACACCAAAACTCGTTCTGAACGGCTTGAGAAGCCGCATCTTCAGGACGCGCAGCTCGACCGCTTCGATTTTCATTCCTTGATCCCGGGCATCAGGGGCGGAGCGCTTCGGCAGGGCGGCGCATGATGTAAACACCCTGGCGTTGGAAGTCCGCAGCGACGAGGCCCGCCGCCAGCGCGCGCTCGAGGGCTGCGCGGCTTTCGATTCGCCAGGTTCGGGCCAGTTCCATACTCATTCTCTTGATCGCCTGGAAATCACCGGGAACCTCGATGACTGCGCTGTTTCCAGCGACCGCCGTGGCGACGCGAACGGGTTGATCGCCTGGCCCCACCGATAGCAAAAGGGTCGGCTTCCCGCCGGCCATCATCGCGGGCCTATGGTCAAGCCAGAATTCGGCCTCCAAGCGATCGGAGGGCAGTCCTCGGTTGAGCGCGTCATCCATCGGCCCGTAGTGGTCTCGATCATAGATGCGGGCAATGCAGCCAAGCCGATGCAGGTTGATATAGGCGTTGCGAGCCTCGAGTGGATCGAATGTCCAGCTGATCAGGTCATATCCCCGGGTGCGTGCATCGTCAGCCTGCGCCTCTTTGAGCGATACGCCGATACCCATCCCGCGGTAAGCGCTCAGCACGCCCAGCTGGTGGGAGCAGAGCCGCAGGTGTCCGGATCGGACCCCGGCAAAGGCAAAACAGAAGCCGATCAACTGGCCTGTGGGAAGGAATGCACCATGTACCAGCCCGCCGTTCTGCTGCATGGTCAGGAGCAGTTCTCGGGGCACTACGTTGCGTTCTCCCGCGCCCCAGATGTCGCGGCTCATCGCCTCGCAGGCAGCGAACTCTGCGGCGCCGGCCACCAATCTCACGCAGTAGTTCGGTGGCGCGCTCGCCGTCACGCCGTCATGCTAACCAACCGCCAAGGCGGCTATCCGGCGGGTTCGGTAAGACTACTTACAGGTCCAGGCGCTCTGACGACCGGCGTTGTAGAAAACAAGGGCGCCGTGAGCCTGCGCCATCGGGTCCCAGATGTTCTGTCCGGGGAAGTTCGCATTCCAGGTCGCGGGCATGAACTGGAACAGCCCGCTCGCTCCGCTGGAGCGGTTGACAGCCAGGGGATTGTAGTGGCTCTCACAGTTCGCCACCCGCAGCGCCCAGCTGAGTCCTGGGCTGTTGCCGAAGACCGCGTAGATCGCCGCCAGGCCGCTGCCGCCTGAGCCGGGAGGCGGCACCGGTGCCGGCTTCGGGGTGGGGGCGGGCGTGGCTGTTGGGCGCAGCGGCCGATGCACCGGGGCCGGCGCGGAAACGGGTTCGGGTGACGGCGCTGCTGGGCTGGCTACCGGTGTGGACGACTTGAAAACCTCGGCGAACTCGGGGGCGTTCCGGCTACGCACCGGGCTGCTCCAGAGTACGTCCCCGGTTGAGTGCGTAGTCGCCGCCGGGGCGACCGCCGGCCGGGTGCCAAGCGCCGGGACTACCAGGAGCACACCAAGCGCCAGTGCGACCAGGTGCGAAAGCTGGGCCAGGGAAGGCGCCGGCAGCCGTCCG
>DASWQQ010000088.1:0-1602 GCA_036403615.1 Candidatus Dormiibacterota bacterium
TGAAGGGGTCTTCCGAGTCCCTGGGCCGAATGGTGCGTTATGCCGCCCGGAGACTCACGAGAAAGGGCACTACGCGGGTCGCAATCGATCGTGATCCGGTGTCACTGCTTTAAGGAGCAGTCCGATATCCGACCTCTGCCCCGAGATAAACCACCCGGCGCGGGGCCGGCTCGATTATCCTGCCGCCAACACCGTTTAGCGTAACCGAGCCGATATACCGGCGGTCCCACAGGTTATTCAGCCCGAGAAAGGGAGCGATCTGCATGCTCCCGACGTCTCCGGTCCATCCCACCCGCAGGTTCGTCACTCCCGCGCCCCAAGCCGGCACGAAAATCGTGTTCGCGTCATCGGCGGCGACGGAGGTGCTGATGGTGTGATCGCCGTCAACATAAAATCCCGCTGGAAGCGCGGTACGGAGGCCCAGCCGCCAGAAATGCTCGGGAACGCCGGGCAAACGGTTACCGGCAAGAGTGTCGCTGGCGAAGCGATATCGCGCGTAGGTGTAGGCGCCGCTCAATGTGAGCCCGTGGACCGGCGTCAACGTGAGCCCCACTTCAGCGCCGTCGTTGTGCGTCTTGCCTGCATTGCGGAAGAAGGCTCGTCCACCGACCTCTGCCTGCTGGACGATGGCATCGCTGATCCGGCCGAGGAACAGTGCGACTGAATACGTCACTCCGACAGCCGGCTGTCCCCGCGCCCCGATCTCGTAATTCACGGCGCGTTGGGGTCCAAGTTCCGGGTTGAAGCCTCCGGTCCCGTTCGGTTTGTTCACCAGTTCAGTCGTCGTGGGTGTTTCGAAGGCGGTAGAAACATTGACGTAGGGTATGAACTGCTGCCCGAACGACCAGCTGGCTCCAACGTTGCCGCTCAGGGCAGACATTGTACGCGCATCGCTGTCGTCCCCGTCGGCCAAAAATCGGTCTGCCAGAGCGAACCGCACCCAGTCAAAGCGCGCCCCAGTGCTGAGGAGCAGCTGCTCGGTTGGGCTCCATTGCAGCTGGGCAAATGGACCAAGCTCCGTGACCTGCTCACGCTGATCCAGGAAAATCGTTGGGGTCGGTACACCCGCGTCCGATACCACGTTCTTCCGGTTATCTCGCATCCGTTGAAGGTCGGCGCCCGCTGTGAGTCGAGGTGCTTGTTCGCTCGCCCCCAGGCGCCGGATGGCGGTAAGCCTGGTACCGCCGACCGCACGTCCGATGGTCACATAGGTCCCGGCGGTCGGTCCCGGACTCACCGGAGGTGGTGCGGCGAGAGGATTGGCAAGGTCGCGGAGAACACCGAAGACGGTCACGTCATACTCGTTGCCTGCCGCATCGAAGTGGTGCAGGCCCAACGCGGCCTGCTGCTGCTGCGCGTCTTTGTCGGCGCCGCGACGGATGTTCGTTGCTGCCGCCGAATCCGGGTTCGCCAGGTACTCGGTCAGAGTGAGTGCGCCGGGGTTCTCTGCCCGGGGATTATCAGCCAGGCTCAGGCGCACCGTCGCCAGAGTAGATCCGGTGACGGCGTAGTCCAGTCCCGCGTTGAGCTGCCGAAATTCAGCCGCGCTGTGCTGCCGGAAACCATCCGCCTTGAACTGTGAGACGGACAGGGTTCCACTGG
>DASWQQ010000089.1:0-2534 GCA_036403615.1 Candidatus Dormiibacterota bacterium
CGTCGGGCGAGAAGCCGGTGGTCCGCCCCGCCTCGTATTGGCGGCTGACCTCGGCATGGACGGCGGCGACGCGCGGGTCGCTTTTCTGAATCTGGTCATGGCCGCGGAGACCGAATGTCGTGTTGACCCAGTAGGCGACTCCCGCCAGTCCCGAGCGATCGTTAACGGTGATTCCCAGGGGCCGGTCGAGGATGCGACCGGTGTCGAAGATGTTGTAGATCTCCTCGTTCTTCATCAGCCCGTCGGCATGGATTCCGGCGCTGGTGACGTTGAAGCCGGCGCCGGCAAACGGATAGTTGGCCGGCAGCGGGGTGCCGAGCTGGTCTCGGAAATAGTTGGCTGCCCGGGTGATTGCCGTGGTGTCGACACCCTCCTCCTCGCCTTTGAGCCCTATGTAGTCGATAAGGAGGGCCTCCAGTGGTGGGTTACCGGTGCGCTCGCCGAATCCGAAGAGCGAACCGTTGGCGCTGGCGCAGCCATACAGCCACGCCGCCACGGTGTTCACCTCGGCCCGGTGGAAATCGTTGTGCCCATGCCATTCCAGCTGCGCGGAGGGCACATTGAGGATGCCGGTGAAGTACTGGACCAGGCGCGGAACCCCGCGCGGGAGCGAAGCTTCCGGCCAGGGCAGCCCGAAACCCATCGTGTCGCAGAGGCGGAATTTGACCGGCATACCGGCCCCTCGGCCAAGCTCCAACAGGTCATTTACGAGCGGCGCGACGAACCCGTCGAGGTCGGCGCGGGTCAGGTCTTCCAGGTGACAGCGCGGTCGGATCCCGGCGTCAAGGACGGCGCGGACGACGTCGAGATACTCCTCCCTGGCCCGGCGCCGGCTCCGGTTCATCTTGAGAAATATGTGATAGTCCGAGGCCGAAAGCAGGATGCCGGACTCTTTGACGCCGGTTTCCCTGACCTTCTCCAGGTCGGTGAGGGAGGCCCGCATCCAGGTCGTAACCTCGGGACCGGCACGCCGCTGGCAGGCGGCAATGGCTTCGCGGTCGGCCGGGGTGTAGGCGAAGAACTCGGCCTGGCGGATAACCCGACCGCCCATGTCGGCGAGCAGGTCATAAAGCTCAACGATCTGCTCCACGGAGTAGGGCGCCCTGGCCTGCTGCCCGTCGCGGAAGGTGGTGTCGGTGATCCAGATCTTCTCCGGGAGCGCCAGGGGTACCGGTTGCGCGTGGAGACGGATAGGCGGAATTCGCGAGTAGGGGAAATCGGCGCGGAGCAGGTTGGGCTCTTTCGGGTCCGCCATCTCCATGACCAGATTCTATACATATGTTGATTTACATTGCAATACCTTGACTGCTACGATTGGCGGACGGCTGGCGTCGTACGCTGTGGCCGGAACCATGGTTGAGATCCAGGGCGAGCATTACCTGAGCTCGTCGGAGGCCTGCGAGCTGCTCGGCGTCAAGCCGGCGACTCTCTACGCCTACGTCAGCCGGGGCCTGCTCAAGAGCTACCGGCAGGGCATCCGGCGCCAGCGCCTCTACCGGCGGCGCGACCTCCAGGGGGTTCTGCGGGTGCAGCCGAGCCGTGCGGGCCATCCCCTTCCGAAAGCCTCTGACTGGGTCGGCGACCCCTAGCCCTCTCCCCCACCAAAGACCCCGGTTACCGTGCCGGTCTCGTCCACCGTCAGGAGGCCCTTAGAGTTGTCCAGCAGGACGAGCCTGTTACCAAAGGGATCGGCGACCACTACCACGCTGCCCGTCTGGATCTCGTCCGGACCCGCGAGGATGCGGCCACCGCCAGCCTCAAAGTGACGGGCGGCCACTTCGGCCGACTCCACCAAAAGATCCGTCTCGGGACCGAGCCTCGTGGAGATGACCAGCTCGGTATCCGAGCCCGGCATCGCCAGCCCGCAACTATCCTCTGTCCGCCAGATCAGCGCATGACCGAGATGGTCGCGATAGAACGCGAGGCCCTGGTTTAGATCCGGCACGCGAACCATGACGGCGTCAACCTTACGAATCAGGGACGTTGACACCGGCGCTGGCGCTTAAATCCGCGAACGTGTGCTGGTCATCGGAATGTGCTGTAGTCGATTTCCTTCTTGCGGTCGAAGGCTTCTTCCCGTGTGCCGAACGTCTGGAAATAGCCGCGGCCGTGCAGCACGTAAATGCCGTCGACGTCGTCTCGCGTGACTTTCAATTCGGGCAGATCGATGTTGTAGACCTGGCCCGAATCAGTCGCACGAAGACGGGGGGCAGCCATGGTCGGATTCTACCGACGACTCAGGCGACGGTGACCTCGTCCATCAGGTACACGTCCTGGACCGCGTTCAGCAGCTGGATGCCCTCGCTCATCGGCCGCATGAAGGCCTTTCGACCTGTGATCAGGCCCATGCCCCCGGCACGCTTGTTGATCACCGCACTCTTTACCGCCTCCTTCAGGTCTGTGTCGCCCGCCGAGGCACCGCCGGAGTTGATCAGCCCGCTGCGACCCAGGTAGCAATTGATCACCTGGTAACGCGCCAGGTCGATCAGGTTGGGGGTGGTCAGCTTGTCATAGACCCTGGAGGTGGTCTTGCC
>DASWQQ010000090.1:0-7723 GCA_036403615.1 Candidatus Dormiibacterota bacterium
CTTTCCACGATCTCCCCGATGGAAACGGTGGTCGGGACAGTGACCGTCAGCCTGGCTCCCCAGTTCGGGGCGATCCTGGTGCTTCCACCCTGGGCCGTCATGATCGTCGCCGCACTCGGAACAATTGACAGTCGCGTTCCCGGAAAGAGCATGCCGTGGCATGCCTTCTTCTTCAACCGTGCAATGTATGTCGTTACCTGCGGCTTGCCAAGCCTTGCGCTCTACCTGCTCGGTATCCGTCCCGGACAAGCAGCCTGGTACATCGCCCTGCCTCTGGTAGTGGTCGCGACCGTGGCCCTGAATATCAGCCAGGTGGCTGTGTACTTCAGTCTCCTTCGAGGGACCGATCTGCTGGCGACGGCTCGGAGGATGCTTGCCGGCCGATGGCCGACCTACATTGGACTACCCCTGGTCGGATACCTGATCTGGGCCTTGATGGGACACAACGCCTTCCCAGGCTCCCTAGTGGTCTTCCTTCTGTACGGTCCCCTCCTTGTTTATCGAGCAAGCCTTCAAAAGCAGAACCGATTGGACAAGTGGCTCCGTGACTCCTTCATCATGCAAAGCCGCGTCGTTGACAAACGTGATGGACAGACATTTGGTCACTCGCAACGAGTAGGGGAACTATGTGAAAGCGTCGCGCGGATCCTGAAGATGAATGAAGAGTCCTGCAACACAATTCGGGTCGCAGGCATCCTTCATGACCTTGGCAAGATCGCCATTCCAGACTCGATACTCCTGAAGCCCGGGAAACTGACGCCCGAGGAATACGAGATCATCAAGTCGCACCCAGTCGAGGGAGCGCAGATCCTGGCAGAGCACCCGGAGCAAAAGGATGTCGCTGAGATCGTCATGCATCACCATGAGAGGTGGGATGGGAAGGGTTATCCCGACGGATTAGCCCGAGAAGCAATCCCGCTGGGATCACGGATCGTCAACGCATGCGATGCCTTCGATACGATCACGCAGGCCCGTGTTTTCCGCCCCACGGTGAAGACACCGGCTGAAGCAATTCACGAGCTGCGCGACCTGGCGGGTTCCTGGTACGACCCGGCGGTAATCTCGGCGCTCGAACAGATTGTGGCCGAGAAATGGGACGTTCCGGTGCCGCCCGTAACAGCTTCATCGCCAGCCTCGCCCAACTACAGAAGCGTGCTAGCCATCCGGCCGTTCCGACTGCTGTGGATCGGCCAGGCCATTTCCTACTTCGGCGACATGATGAATACGACTGCGCTCGCGATCATGCTCTATCTCGTAACCCACTCCGCCTCAATGGTTGCCATCGGGTTGATCGCAAAGGCTGTTCCTACGGTCATCTTTGGCCTCATCGCCGGACCCCTCGTTGACAGGTTCAACCGCCAGCGATTGATGATCATGGCCGACCTCACGCGGGCCCTCCTCACGGTTCTCATTCCCTTTTTCGCATTGAGGTGGTTGCCCGGAGTTTTCATCGATGTCTTCCTGGTTGCGGTGGCAAGTAGCCTTTTCAACCCCGCCAAGCAGGCGATGATTCCAAACCTTGTTCCGCGTGCATCTCTTGTGAGAGCGAACGGGTTGATCTCATCGTCGGAGCGGTTGATGGAATTGCTCGGCTTCTCGATTGCGGGAATAATCGCTGCGGCAGTCTCCTGGGTGCCACTCTTCTTGATCGACGCCTTTACCTACCTTGTATCGGCGGCCAGCCTACTTGGAGTTGTCGACACCGTCCGCGCAGGGGCCGTCCGCGGCCGAATGCGTCTTCTGGCAGACATCCGGGATGGGGCGGCGTTCGTGTGGCAGCGACCGACTCTACGGGCGATCATGAGCCTCTCCTTCTTCGTCGCCGTGCCCGTGGCAATGACTTACCCGGTCCTGGTAATCCTGTCCTATCGGGTGCTTGGCGCCAACGCGGCCGGATATGGCTTCCTGGAGGCAGCGATCGGCGGTGGTGCCATTCTCGGCTCGATAGTCGCTCCCGCCGCGATCGCACGTTACCGGGTCGGGCGGCTGATTTTGCTTGGTGTTGCAGGCACGGGATTATCGACCTTACTCACCGGACTGTCCCACAACTTTTGGCTGGCCCTGGTCTGCCTCTTCGGCGGTGGTTTGTTCAATATGCTGTACTACGTGCCCTTGATTTCGCTTGCGCAACGGGAGGGATCGGACAACATCCTTGGAAGGATCATGGGTACCCGGTTTCTCCTGGTGCAGGCCGGGTTTCTCTTAGGTATGGCGGTTGCGGGACCGCTGACGGATCACTTTGGTGCGTCATGGCTGTTTGTTGGTGCAGGCGCAATTGCTTTGGCTGCTGCGCTGGTTTCTCTCAGTTCGCGGGGGCTGCGTGAGGCGAGCCTTCGCGACAATACGCCGGCTGTACCCGTGCTCCGAGCGACTGCTGCCGGCTGATGTTTCTTTTCTTCGCCGTCATCGCCGGGGCAATTGCTATCGCAGTGCTGGTGGGTGGGGATATTCGCCGCCTGAGCCACATCCGTGTGAACCGGCCCGAGTTTCTCGTGGCCGCTTTTATCGCCAAGGTGGCGGTTGCCTTGCTCGGAACGACCCATTCACAGCTTGCGATCAACACCGCAAGACCGCTCAATATCGTGGGCGCGGTTCTGCTACTCCTCGTGGTCTGGTTCAACCGGCACGTCCCGGGGGCACTGCTGTTCGGCATTGGGCTCGCCTTGAACCTGCTCGTGATCGCGTCGTTCGGCGGGCGGATGCCGGTCATCCTGCCGCACGACGTGGACCCCAATTCGGCGATGCTCATTCTCTTGAAAAGCGGGCTCGATCCGCTTCACGTCTGGCTTCAGCATCCCTACGGGCTCTGGTTCATCGGTGACATCTTTACCGTCCCGAGCATCGCCGGACACTCCTCGCTGGTCAGCATCGGCGACCTCCTGATGGCTGCCGGGATTGCCTGGCTCATCATCCAGTGCAGCCAGCCGGCCAGCCGGCCACGGCCGGCATACGGCTCGAGTTCGCCCTAGGCTCACGGGCTCGCATGCCAGGGTGCCTCATCCTCGTTTGTAACGTATGATGCCGCGATGATTCAGCGTCGCCGCGTCGACGATCTCTGGCGCAGCCGGGACTTCAGGGCACTCATCTTCCTCGGGGTCCTGGCCAGCCTGACGCTGCTCCTGGTGTTTGCGATCCGGGGTATCCTGGGCCCCTTCATCCTCGCCATCGTGCTCGCTCTTGTCCTCGACCCGGCTGTCAACGCGGCTGAGCGGCGCCGTATTCCCCGGGCAGTGTCCGTGCTGGTTCTATACGGCGTCATCCTTGCCCTGCTCACGGGTGCGGTCCTGTACTTGATCCCGCTCGTCCGCGAGGAGTTCACCGCGATCGTGACCCAGGGCCCTTCGATCGCCAACTCCCTGCAGGACCTCGTTGAAAGGCATCACGTGGTCTCCGTGCTTGGCGTGCCGATTGACCTGCGCCAGGCCTACGCCGACTCGGTTCGCAATCTGCCCGCCCTCCTGGCGGGCCAGCTCCAGTCCGTCGTCCAGAACGTATTCATGCTCGTCAACTGGCTCTTCCAGGCGCTCCTGGTCCTGCTCATCGCATTTTTCCTGGTCAAAGACGCGCATGCTATTCGCCGGTTCTTTGCTGAGCTGGTGCCACGGGGGTATCGCACAGACGCCAATCGAGTGGCGGCCGACATTTCATCGATGCTGGCCGCCTACATGCGCGGGCAGCTCGCCATCTGCGCCCTGGTCGGCGTCGTAACAGGCATCGCCATGTGGGTCGCGGGAATCCCATATTCGCTTGCGCTCGGGATCGTGGCCGGGGTCACCGCCTTCATCCCGTTCATTGGGCCCTTCCTGGGAGCCCTCCCGGCGATCGCGATCGCTGCCTTTGTCAGCCAGTCGACGACCAAGGTCATTCTTGTGATCGCGATCTACTTTGTCGTCTCGAACGTGATCTACAACTTCGTCTCGCCGAAGGTCTTTGGCGACGCCGTCAGCCTGAGTCCGATGCTGATCATCATCGCCTTCGTCATCGGTGGCTACCTCGGCGGCATCCTCGGCCTGTTCGTTGCGGTACCGGTGGCGGCGACACTCCGCATCCTGTTCCTCTACGCCTACCAGCGCGTCTACAGCTGAGGCGCGCCGCTTGCGGATTGCTCTGCTGTCTGACATCCACAGCAATCTGGAGGCGCTGGAGGCGGTGCTGGCTGCAGTACCGAAGGTCGATCGTGTCGTGGTCCTCGGCGACATCGTGGGCTATGGCCCCGATCCCAATGCCGTAATCTCCCGGCTTCGCTCGGTCGGCGCCCGCGCCGTCCGCGGAAATCATGACCAGGCAATGCTCGAGCCCTCGACTCTCGAGTGGTTCAACCCACATGCCGCCGCCGCTGCCCGCTGGACCCTGGGCGTCCTGACGCCGGAGAGCCTGCGCTTTCTGACGAGCCTTCCCAGCCATGGCCGCGTCGGCAGACATCGCGCCGTTCACGGCAGCCCGAACAAGCCCTACATCTGGGAGTACATCCTCGATGACCTCCAGGCACTCGAGATCCTGGTCAAGCTCGGCCGCCGCTGGTGTTTCTTCGGCCACACCCACCTTCCCCGCATCTTTACCGAGGAAGGCGAGCGAATTCCAAGCCTCGACGGCTGGCTGCCGCTACCCCCCTCGGCCCTGGTCAACCCGGGAAGTGTCGGCCAGCCCCGGGACGGCAATCCGAAGGCCTCCTTCGCGGTCGCCGACCTGGAATCGGAAGCGGTCCACTTCTACCGGGTGGCTTACGACATTGCGACCACCCAGGCAAAGATCCGCGAGGCGGGGTTACCGGAGATCGAGGCCGTCCGGCTCGCCCACGGCCAGTGAGAGCGGGTGCCGACCTAGAATGAATTCGCAATGAAGCTGGTCATCGTCGGCTGTAGCCGGGTCGGCGCCATGGTGGCAACTGCCCTATCCGAACGTGGCGACGACGTTACCGTGATCGATATCAACCGGCGCTCATTCGACCGGCTGGGCAAGGACTTCAGAGGCGCCATGCTGGTGGGCAACGGGATCGACGAGGATGTCCTCCGGCAGGCCGGCATCGAAACGGCTGACGGCTTCGCCTCGCTCACAAACGGCGACAACCGCAACATCATGGCGGCCCAGATCGCCCGCGAGGTCTTCAAGGTCAAGCGGGTCATCACCCGGATCTACGACCCGATGCGGGAAAACGTCTACCGCGAGTTGGGCCTGAATACGATCTGCCCGACGCTGGCCGGAGCCCACGAAATTCATGCCATGTTGAGGGCCTAGGAATGTACGTGATCGTGATCGGCGGCGGCAAGGTCGGCTACTACCTGAGCAAGCACCTGCTCGACCGTGGCTACGAGGTCACCCTGATCGAAAAGGACCCCCGGCGTGCCGAGGTGTTGAACTCAGTCCTGGGCGAGATCGTGATGGTGGGGGATGGCGATGAGATGTCCTTCCTTTCCACCACCGGCATGGAGCGGGCGGACGTCCTGGTGGCGGTCACCGGGGACGACGAAGATAACCTGGTGTCCTGTCAGCTGGCCAAGCGGAAGTTCCACGTCCCCAAGACGGTCGCCCGGGTCAACAACCCGGCAAACGTCCGTATTTTCAAGCTCCTGGGCGTCGACGTCGCGCTCAGCGCCACCGAGGTGCTCCTCGACCTGATCGAGTCTGAACTGGCCTCCAAGGAGCCCAGCGGCACCCGCTAGAAAAGAAAAAGCCGGTGGGTTGCACCGGCTGAGAAATTCTGGTGACTCTTAGTTACGCTTTGCCGATTTTATAGATCTTGGTCCCACAGGTGGGGCAGGTTCCGGTGGTCGCCGGTTTCCCGTTCTTCATCGTTATGTGTTGCGGGTCCTTGATGTCGACCTTCTTTTTACACTTCAAGCAATATCCACTAACAGCGGCCATGGCTTTCTCCTTTGTGCTGGCTTGCTGACGCCCTGTGGGCGCCCCCCAAAACCCGGTCATGATAGCACACCGTTCGAATTCGACCTGTATTCAAAAAGTCGAGCGAAAACGACCCCTCAGGGGCGATCCTCGAAGCGGCGCAGAATGATGCTCGCGTTGTGCCCCCCGAGGCCGAAGGAATTGGAGAGGGCGACGTCGACCCTGGCCCGGCGCGCGTTGTGCGGAACGTAGTCGAGGTCACACTCGGGATCGGGCACCTCGAGATTGATGGTGGGGGCAATCACCTGGTCCCGAATCGTGAGCGCGCAGACGACAGCCTCGACCGCCCCCGACGCTCCCATCATGTGGCCGGTCATCGACTTGGTGCTACTCACCGCGAGCTTGCCGGCATGGTCGCCGAAGACGCGGTGTATGGCGTCGGTCTCGAACTTGTCGTTCAGCGGCGTTCCCGTCCCGTGGGCATTGATGTAGTCGACCTCCTGCGGCTTCATCTCCGCCTTGCGCAGCGCCCGGCTCATGGTCAGGTAGGCGCCCTCTCCCCCGGCGGGAGCCGCCATGTCGAAGGCATCGTTGCTCGAGCCGTAGCCGACCACCTCGGCGTAGATCCTGGCGTCCCGGCGCTTTGCGTGCTCGAGCTCCTCCAGCACAACGGCGCCGGCGCCTTCTGAGATAACGAAGCCGCTGCGGTCGCGTTCGAAGGGCCGCGAAGCCCGGGTTGGATCCTCGTGCTGGGCAAGAGCACGCATGGTACAGAACCCGGCGTAGACGACCGGAATGAGGGCCGCCTCGGAGCCGCCGGCGACGATCGCATCGGCATCGCCCCGCCGAACCGTCTCGAAAGCCTCGCCGACAGCCCCGCTGCCGGTGGCGCAGGCGGACACCACCGCCATGTTCGGGCCGCGCAGGCCAAGGGCGATCGCGATATGCCCGGAGCAGGTGTCGGTAAGCATGTTTTGAATGAAGGTCGGGCTCACCCGCCGAACCCCTCGTT
Source organism: Candidatus Dormiibacterota bacterium (assembly GCA_036403615.1). Lineage (GTDB taxonomy): Bacteria > Chloroflexota > Dormibacteria > CF-121 > CF-121 > JALYYC01. The sequence goes on from DASWQQ010000090.1 coordinate 6,854, forward strand.
CCTGGAGGACCTTTTGCTGCTCGAGCAGCACTCCCAGGCCACCGGCGGCGCTTCCATAGACCACGCCGATCTCGTCCAGCTTGCCGTTCCGCTTCAGACCGGCGTCCTCGAAGGCCTCCAGGGCTGAGATCAAGCCCAGCTGGGCGTAGCGATCCATTCGGCGCAGCTCCTTGGCCTCGATCCGTCCGGCCGGGTCGAAGCCTTTGACCTCACCCGCGATCTGAACCGGGTACTCGCTGGCGTCGAAGAGCGTGATGCGCCCGATCCCGGATTGGCCTTCCAGGAGGTTGGCCCAGGTGGTCGGCGCGTCAAGGCCCACCGGTGTCACCGCTCCGACGCCCGTGACGACGACCCGCTTCATGCCGGCGGCGTCGGGGCCAGCACCCGGGCAATCTCGCGGTCGCTCAGGTTGACGACCTGTACCTCGCGGCTGATCCGGCGGATCAGGCCAGACAGAACCTGACCGGGGCCGATTTCGAAGAACTCGGCACTCCCGAGCGTGACCATCTCAAGCACCGAGGTCGTCCACTGGACCGGTTTCAGGATGTGGTCGGCCAGCTCCTTGCGGATATCGTCCGCGGTCGTCAGGATCTGACCGGTGATATTCGCCACGACCGGGATACGCGGCTGGCGGAGTGGCAAGCGCGCAACCAGCTCAGCGAACTGCGCCGCGGCGCGAGCCATCAAGGGTGAATGTGATGCGATCGTGATCGGCAGACGCACCACCTTCGCCGCGCCCTTTGCTATGGCAAGGTCAGCGGCGTAGGAGAGCGCGGCTGCCTCTCCGGAGAGCACCAGCTGTCCCGGTGAGTTGGCGTTCGCCAGGGTGATCACGCCGCGCTCCGACGCTTGCCGGACCACCTCTTCCAG
>DASWQQ010000091.1:0-11563 GCA_036403615.1 Candidatus Dormiibacterota bacterium
CAGGGATGGAAATGATCCGATATAACGGCGTAGTCGAAGCCGGCTAACTCCGCCTGTTCCGCGTAGCCTACGAGTTCCTTCGGTCCCGTCTGCTCGCACATCAACGTGTATCCAAAACTCGCCATGTAACTACCTCCTATCTCGGGCGCGGTCTTCCTTTGTTGCCCGCAATGCGAAGGCCCCCGTCGTCTAGCCGAGCTTGCCGGCGCTGGTGAAGCGGTAGCCGATTCCCGGCACGGCCAGGATGAAAAACGGGTGCGAGGGATCCTGCTCGATCTTGCGACGCAGGTTGCGGATGTGCACGTCGATCACCCGCGTCTCGATCGGGTACTCATAGCCCCACACGTGGTTGAGAATTTTTTCCCGCGAGAGAACCTTGCCTGCGTTGGCAGCGAGAAAGGCGAGCAGGTCGAACTCGGTGTGAGTGAGCATTACCTCAGCCGCGTCATGGAAGACGCGCCGTTCGTTCAGGTCGATGACCAGGTCCTTGAATTCGAGACGGCCCTGGCTTACCGCCTCCTCCTCCTGGCGCGCCTTACGCAGGTGGGCGGCGATTCGGGCCAGCAACTCGCGGGCACGGAATGGCTTGGTTATGTAGTCGTCGGCCCCGATCTCGAGCCCGACCACGACATCTATTTCCTCGGTTTTCGCGCTGAGGATGATGATCGGCACCCGCAGCCCGGCTTTGCGGATGTCGCGACAGACATCGAAGCCGGAAACGTCGGGCAGCATGACGTCGAGCAGGATCAGGTCCGGCTTGCTGATGTCGAGCCGGCGGAGCGCCTCGCCACCGGTCTCCGCCTCGACCACCTCGTAGCCCTCCTTCTCCAGGGCGAGGTGGATGGCCTTGCGAATCATCGCCTCGTCGTCGACGACCAGGATCTTCTTGGCGGGCGGCATCAGCCAACCCCGGCGGCGATGCGCGCCGGTGTACGTGCTGACTGCAGCACCCGTCGACGCTGGCGGGCCGCACCCGAGTTGGTCGTCTCCGCGCGAGGTACGGTCACGATGAAAACGCTCCCTTTACCGTGCTCGCTGCGGACCTGGACCTGGCCCCCAAGCATGGTGACGAGGTTACGCACGATATAGAGGCCGAGGCCGGTCCCCGAGGCACGGCGCACCGCGGGATCGTCGGCGCGGTAGAACTTCTCGAAGAGGCGCGGCAGATGCTCCTTTCGGATTCCGACCCCATGGTCTGCGACCTCGAACCTCACTACCGACTGCTCTCCGCGCACGCTGAGCTTTATCCGGGTGCCAGGCTCAGAATATTTTATTGCATTAGTCAGCAGGTTGACGAGGATCTGGTGCAGCTTGCGCGCCTCGCCAAAAACAGGCGGTACCTCCTCGGACACGCGGCAGGTGAGAGTGCGACCTTTAAGCATCGGCCGGACCTCCTCGCAAACATGTTTGACCACCGGCCCGACGTCGACACGAGATAGGTCGACCGAGATCCGGCCGGAGTCGATCCGGCTGACGGCGAGGATGTCACCGATCAAGCGCTCCATGCGGTCGGCCTGGCCGTGGAGATCCTGCAGCAGCTCGCGACGCTGAGGCTCGGAAAGCTCGAAATCGAGGAGCAGCTCGCTCAGGCCCTTGAGGGTTGTCAGCGGCGTCTTCAGCTCGTGGGACGCGGCCAGCATCAGCGCGTCGCGCGCCTCGATCGTTTCCAGCTCGGGGGTGACGTCGTGAATCGCGATCACGGCGCCATCGGGTGTCTTGCCCCGGCTTTTCAGCGCCGAGACTGAATAGGCAACCCGGACCGGATCATCGCTCGTGCGGAGACGGAAGAGGTAGGCGAAGTGGGTATTGACGCCGTTTCCCAGGCGCAGCGTCCGGCGCAGCGCCCCGTTGGGAGCGCAAAGATTGACTCCGGTCTCCGTACGCACCTCGAGGATGTCGGCGGCCGGGCGGCCGACGGCGTCAGTTCGTTGCCAGCCGGTCAGCCGTTCCGCGACCGCGTTCATGGAAAGCACGGTCGTCTCGCGGTCGACAACTATCAGCGCCTGGGGGAACTGTTCAAACGCCTGGTCCGAGAGCGTTCGTTCCCGCGCCATGTCAGCGCAGTATAGAGCGGCGTATACGGGTCTTCAATTGGTAAAGCCCTCGCTCGAGGCGCAGGGCGGCAGGCCGCAGTGCTCGCTCGTAGAGGCCCACGTAACGGACGGTTTCGCCGCCGAACCCGGTCTTGAAACGATAGAGTCCGAACCAGGGGTGGTCGGGCGCGGGCTCCTCCGGGATCCCCCACCAGTCATAGACCTCGCAACCCAGTTCTCGAAAGTCCAGAATCGCCTGCCAGTGGAGCAGGTAGTTGGGCATCAATTCCCGTTTTTTGTCTGTCGAGCCGCCGAAGAGGTAGTAGGCCGTCTTGCCGAAGCGGAAGACCATGACACCACCCAGCGCATCGCCCTCGTGGTAGGCGATATAGAGGCGGACTGAATCGGTAGGGCCGAACAGGTCGAGACACGCCTGGTAGTAGGCGACGCCGGGGAGGTGGATCCCCTGCCGCCTGGCGGTATCGTCTGCCAGCCGGGCAAAGGTGTGGACATCGCTGCTTCGCTGGACGGTTACACCCTTTCTCTGCGCCAGGGACAGGTTGTAGCGGGTCTTCGGTTTGAAGGCGGCTCTCAGGCTCTCCGGCGTGCCGCCAATTGGAAGCAACCGGGTTGCCTCCGGCTGAATCGCCCGGCCGCGGGTGAAGCCACGCCCCTCGAAAAAGGCGGGCCACTCGTCGCCGACCAGGGCGTTCGGCTCGACGCGCAGCACCAGGCCGCGGCCACCCCGGGCGTGTTGCTCCAGTTGGTCGAGGGCCGGCAGCCGGCCGGATTCCGGCACCACTGGTCCACGCGGTGCGTAGTAGATCGCCCCACCAGGCAGCACCCCACGGCTGCGCTGCAGCGAGCAAAGTCCGGCGCGCCCCTGGTGAAAAAGCAGGCGCTCCGTAGTCCAGCCGAAGCGGGACTGCAGCGTCCCCCAGGTCCAGCTCTGAAGCAGGTTCCCCCCGGGGTGTTCCAGCAGCAACCGGTCCCAGGCTTCCTGGCCCAGCGCGTCGCCGCTGCTTAGAGCGGGCGAGGTTTCAGACAAACTCTGGCTGGCCGGCGCGCGCGAATCGCTCCGCAAGCCGGATGGTCATGGCGGCAGCGCGATTGACCGGAAGGTCGAAGATTCCGATGTAGCGCACCAGCTCCCCATTGAAACGCGACTTGAAGACGTAGTAGCCGTAGCCGGGGTGGCCAGGCTCCGGGTTGAGCGGCACTCCCCACATGTCGTAGCTGACACAGCCGCGCTGCTGGGCATCCTGGATTGCGCGCCAGTGGAGCAGGTAACCCGGCTTCAACTCTTTTCCTTCCGTCCCGGTGCCGCCGAAGAGATAAATCAGGTTGCGCCCGTAGAAGAGCATGACCGCACCGGCGAGCAGTTGCTCCGCGTGCCTGGCCAGGTAGATCCTGACCTGGCCGCGTTCACGAAAGAGACTGAGTAGATCCTGGTAGTAAGCGCGCGAACGAATCTTGAAGCTTTCACGCTCCGCGGTCTGCTGGAGCAACGAATAGAAGTGGTCCATGGCGGCCGAGGCATCCGAGCCTTCGATGGTTATCCCCTGCCGCTCGCCGGCGCGGATGTTGCGCCGGGTCGACTCTTTGAAGCGCATCATGGCCGCATCGCCGCCACTGATGTCGACCCGCATGGTCGCCTGGTGCTGGATTGGATGGCGCCCGGGACGGGCGCCGGTGTCGAGCAGAACCGTGCGCTGCGCTTCAGACGTCCACTCCGGGTCGACCTTGAAGACCGTGCCACCCTCGGCGGCAAGGCGCTCGCGCAGAGCCTGCCAGAACGGCGGCCAGTTTTCCAACTGGCCATTCAGAACCGGACCCCGGGGAGCGTAATCGAGAGCGAGCCCTCCCGGAAGTCCGCGGCGGAGCACCGAGACGGCGGCAAGAGGGCTATCGGGCTGGCTCCAGAAGTAGCGGGTGACGCGCCAGCCGTAGCGCCCCTTCAGACTGCCCCAGGCCCAGGCCTGGAGGAGGGACCCATCGCTCGCCCGGGAGACGAAGGCGTCCCACGCTGAGGGGTCTTCGCAGGTCTTCAGTTCCGGCACTGGGCTAGAGCTTACCCGGGAATGCCCGTTTTCGCCTCGCCCGAGCCGGCTGCGCAGCAGGCTCGAGCGCTGCTTTCGAATTTGATTTAGCCTGTGCTAGCATGTTGTGGAAATCTCGGGCGGTGGAGGCTTTGGATACGTGAGTTCCACAGAGCAGGCGCCGAGGCTTCTCGACTACAAGGGGTCGTTGAACGAGACACCACTCTTATCCCTCCTTACGTCGATGCAAGCCCAGCGCGCGACAGGTACACTTCAGGTCCGAAACGGTGGAGAGGCGTTTTCGCTCTTCTTCCTGTTCGGGCATCTCTTCCATGCCTACGGTGACGGCACCCAGGGCGAGGAAGCAGTCTTTGCCCCGCTTGGCTGGCACCAGGGCGACTATTCCTTCGACCCGAAGAGCAAGCTCCCCACCGAAGAGACGATCACCGCGCCCACCGCCGACATCCTGGCTGAAGCCAAGCGACGCGGCGTTCCGGGGAGTCAGAACGGCGGCCAACCCGTTGCCAATCGGCCCGCACCCGCGCCTGCGGCCCCGCCCCAATCGGCCCCGCCGGCAGGGTCTCCCTCACCGCCAGTCGCGCCCGCGGGCGAGCAGCGAACTGTGATGAGCCAGGCACCGGCGCAAGCGCCCTCCCCTGATGGACAGCCGACCACGGAACTCTATCCATTGCCGGTTGGAAAGCTGGTTTACGAATCGCTGAAAACCGCCTTTGTAGACTTCCCCAAACTGCTGCGTTCGCTCAGCTCCGACCGGCTTACCGGTTACCTGCGTCTGAGCGGTCAGTCTTCGCGCGGCATGATCCTCTTCTACCAGGGAAGCCTGATCGAGAGCTTCTATGACGGCGGAGCCGTGGTAACCACCGGCCGCACTGCCTTCTCGCTCTTCAAGAACGACGTCGACCGCGGCGAGGGCAGCATGGACGTCATCGAACTGACTCCGGAGGTCGTCACCGCCATCTACCAACTGCTGACCGCTCCCACCATCCTTCAGGGCCTCCTGGCTCGCTTCGTGGATGTCCGTGCGCTCCTCCAGTACCTTCAGGAGGAGCAACTGCACGGCAGCCTGCTGGTGCGCGCCCCCGAGGAGATGGGCATAGTTCTGCTCCGCGGCGGCAATCTCCTCGGCGCCTTCACGCGAGGACAGCCGCAGCTGGTACAGGACCCGGAGCTGGTCACCCGACTCTGCGCCGACCCCAAGACCCGGATCGAGGTCAAGGCGGTTGCCGACCTGGAAGAACCGGAATCCGTGTCGCTGGAGGAAATGCTGGCGATGGCACCGAGTGTCCCGGCTACCGTCTACCGGCCGGCGCCGGCCCCCGCCGGCAACCCGGCCGCCGCTCAGGTGGCGGCGGCTCCACGCGCCGCGGCGGGCGCGCCCGCCCCCGCCTACCAGGCGGTCAGTGAACCATCTGCAGGGGGCGGCGGCGAGGTGGACATCGATTGGCAGTCGCTGATGAACGAACTCAATTCAATGGCGGACAACGCCCTCCAGAACCGCTCCAAGAAGGTCAAGGAGATGCTCGCCTCGACCGAGCACAACCTTGATGCGCTCGACCGGACCATCGACCGGATCTCGCAGACGTCGATCATGTTCGTCGATCCCGCACGACTCACGAACCTGGCAAACGAGATGCGCCAGGTCGTGGAAGAACAGCGCTAAGAACCGCCCTGTAGGGTCGAGGCGCGTGAGGCGGGCATTCCTTTCCGCTCTGCCTCTTCTAGTCGCGCTCTTCGCGGCGGCCTGCGCGATCAACCCGCCGCGCATCGTTGCCATCTCGCCGGGTCGCGACTCTCAGGACATCCCCACCAACCAGGACATCAGGATCACATTCGACCGCGCTATGAACCACGAGTCGGTCGAGAGCAGGTTCGAGCTTTCCCCGCGACTTGCCGGCTGTGCGAGCGCGCCACGGGACTGCCGTTTCGCCTGGACCGGCAACACGCTTGTATTCCTCCACACGCATAGCAACTTCGATGTGTCTACTCAGTACTCGGTCGGGCTCAAAGCGGGTTACGCGGACTCTAGTGGTCAGGCAAACAGTCTCGACCACTCCTGGCATTTCAATACGGAAGGCCGGCCGTCCCTGGCATCAGTGGATCCACCGGAAAATTCCAGCGCCGTGGCGCTGGACAAGAACATCGTGCTTGCCTTCAGCCGCCCGATGCGCCCGGACAGCATCCGCGCAGGCCTGAAGGTTACCCCGGACATGGCGTTCCTTCTTCGCGCCCGACCCGGCGGCGATGGCTCACAGTACGAGATCATCCCTGAGGTCCTTTTACAGGCGGACCAGGGCTACACAGTTGCCATCGACGGCGCGCTGGACGCCCATGGTAACGCCCTCGCGGGGCGGGTACAAAGCCATTTCCACACCGGTTCTCTCTCAGTCGCCCGCCGGATCGGCTACCTGGTGGCACAGCGGGATCAGCCCGCCTTCGGCGTGGCGGTCGTGGATCCTCACCCGGATCCATTTCTCGGTCGCTCGACGCCGAAATTTGCCTGGAGGCTGAGTGACCAGGCCACCGTCACTGACGCCATCCTGTCCTTCGACTGGGCGCCCGACGGCCAGCGACTGGTGCTGGTCGACGCCATACGGGGGGAGCGTGAAGGCGCGCTCCGGATCGTCAGCCTGGCGAGCGGAATCGTCACGGACGTCGGGGCGAAGGCCTCCGACGTCTATTGGTCCCCGGATGGAACGGTGGTTTACCTGACCCAGGGCATGCTGCGCCAGTACCGGCCGGCGACGAAGGAAGACCGTCCCCTGACCGACCTGAGCGACGGTCGCGTCACCGCCCCGATTGTCTTCAGCCCCGACGGCAAATCGGTCTCCTATGCCGCGGTCGACGCCCAGTCCATCAGCCACCTGTGGATCCTCAACCTCGATCTGAGAACTCGCTTTAGACCGCCCGGGCTGGATGACCCGGCCGACCATCCGGCCTGGTCGCTGGATGGCAACCGGCTGGCCTTCCGGCGGCTCGTCTCCGGTTTGCCCGCACTCTGGATTTACGATCTCTCCGCAAGTGGCAGTTCGGCCTACCGGCGCGCGGCTCCTCTCGACCTTACCGGTGCCGCCTGGCTCAACGACAACAGCACCCTGATCGCGGCCACCGGGAGCGGACGCGCCGGCAATCTCTATCGCGTCAACATCTTCTCCGCGGGCGAGGCCGGCGGGGTCGTCAAGGTGACCGGGTCCCGTGAAGCGGCCAACGGATCATCTCCCGCAACCCCTGTTTACGACCGACGGGTTGCCTTCACCGGGTTTGTTGACGACCTATCGCAGATCTTCGTTATGAACGGGGACGGCTCGCGTCCGCAGGCCCTGACCCTCTGGGAAGCCGACTTCCCCTACACGGGGCTGGCGCCGAGTTGGACCACGACCGGCTAGGCCGCGCGGGGAAGCGCGTCGTCCCGCAGGTCCTCTACTACCTGGGGCTTGAGGTAGTTGGCGTGGAAGTAGGAGCGGACCATGACGGTGGCTACCATCGCCGCCCCCATCAGCAGCGCCGAGGACCAGAAGGGCATCACCGCGTGAATGCCGTACATCCAGCCGCCGACCGGATAGGCAAGGGTGGCCGCGGCGCCCGTCACCAGCGCGAAGAGGCCGTAACCCTTGGCCATGGCAGCGTCCGGAAGCACCTCGCCGATGACGGCCGTCATCACGTGGCGGAAGGACCAGAAGGCGCCGCGTAGAAAGAAGGCCAGCACCAGCAACGGCAGCGCCCTGGAGCTGAAGAGCAGAAGGGCCGAGAGCACATAGGCCGCCTCGAAGGCGAGCACGATCACGACCGATCCCAGGGTCCGTCGTAAGCCTCCAAGGCTGAGGCCGAGGATGACGGAGCCGAGGTAGAGGCCGGCCATCAGGACGCCGATCCAGAGGTTGTCCACGTGCCCGAAGTCCCGTGCGTAGAGGGCAGTGAAGGTCCAGGGCAGAAAGATGATCATGGTCACGATCGTGAAGAGTCCCAGCAGCACGGTGTAGGCGGGGTAGCGCACCAGGTCTCGATACCGGACCTGGCTCGAATTAGCCCGCAACTGCTCCTTGCGGGGGAGGAAAGTGATGCAGATGGCGGCCAGGCAGTAGAAGACGAAGGAGGCCCAGAAGAGGGAGAAGAGAGGAGCGACCTGGGCCAGCCAACCGGTCAGGAGGCTGGAAGCGATCAGGCCGATCGAGTAGGCGGACATGACGGTGCTCATAACCATCGCGATCCGGTCGCGGGGTACCCCCAGGGTCAGGTAGACGCTGATCGCCGGCGTATTGATCACCGAAGCCTGCAAAAAGACCATCCCCACCGCCGTCCAGCCCCAGTGCGGGGCGATGGCAAAGAAAAGGGGCGCAGGAATGGCGATGATCCAGCCGGCGATGATCGTCTTTCGGAGGCTGGAGCGCTCCGCAAGCCGGGTGCCCGGGATCATCACCACCGTCGCCACCACCATCGCCAGCGCCGCCAGCAGCCCGATCTCCAGAGCGCTGGCGCCGAGCTGGCGCTGGTAGATGGCTCCGAAGGCGACGAACGGTCCCGCTCCTAGCCCGGAAAGGCCCTGGGCAAAGAAGAGCAGCCAGGCGCCACGGTCGATCTGGGGCCGAGTCTCCGCTCGGTGACCACCCGTCGACGGCAGCGGCACCGGCACGCGGAGAGGGAGCACGTCGGTATATCGGCCCCCCGAAGCAGACCCATTGGGCGCCACCGCGACGATGCCGTAAAAGCTGCCCGCGGCTCAGGCGGCCGTCTTACCCTCGAGCCCGCCGGGATCGCCCAGGTTGATCTTGCGGTATAAACGCGCCAGCGGCGCCGGCGCCCACCAGTTGAGACGGCCGAGCAGGCGCATGAGCGCCGGCACGATCAGAGCGCGCACCAGGGTGGCGTCGATGGCGACGGCGATCGCCAGCCCGAGCCCGATCGACTTGATCACCACCACGTCAGCCAGCCCGAAGGCAAGGAAGACAGCCACCATGATCGCCGCCGCCCCGGTGATCAGCCGCCCGCTTCGCTCCAGGCCCTGCGCCACGGCGGTGGTGGTGTCTCCCGTCCGCCGGTACTCCTCCTGGATCCGGCTGATCAAGAGCACCTCGTAGTCCATGGAGAGCCCGAAGACGATGCAGAAGAGGAGGACCGGCACCGACGGGTCGAGCGCGGCGGGCGTGAAGTTGAGCAGCGAACTTAGGTGACCCTGCTGGAAGATCCAGACGAGGGCACCGAAGGAGGCGCCGATCGAGAGGATGTTCATGAGCACGGCCTTCAGTGGAAGGATGAGCGACCCGGTCAGGAGAAAGAGGACGACATACGTCACCAGGAGCACGTAGGCGACGGCCAGCGGGATCCGCTGCACGATGAAGTCGGTGAAGTCGATGTCAAAGGCCTCCACCAGCAACTGGCTGCCGGGCGGGGCGCTGAGGCTGCGGAGGGAAGAGACGATCGCTCGGGAGCCGGCGCTCTCCGGCTGGTCTTTGGTCACCACGGCGAGCACGGCGATCTGCTGTCCCACGCTCTGGTGGACCGCTTCCGCCAGGCGGACCGGGAGCTGGGAGGGTGGCTCCGTGAGCAAGGACTGGTATCCCGATCGGCTGATCGCCGGGTCGACGTTGACAGCGCTCTCCACCTGCTCGACGCCGGGGATCAGGGCCACCCGCCGGCTCAGGTCGTAGAGCTCGCCGACCCGATCGGAAGTCAGGGGGCTTCCCTGCGGGTAGCGGACCACCAGGCTGAAAGTGGTCTGTCCCTGACCGGGAAATTTCTGCAGGAGATCGTAGCCCTTGCGCGACTCGGCGCCCGGCGGCAGCATGCCGACATTTCCGTTGGCTATGTGAATCTGGAGGACGGGCGAGGCCAGCACAGCCAGCAGAAGGACGACCGGAACCAGCACGAGAATCGGTCGCCGCATCACCCAGGTGGCAAGACCGTGCCAGAATCCACCGCCGGCGGCGCGCCGCGGAAAGGGGAGGCGAACCCGGTTCACGCGGTGCCCCAGGATGGCGAGCAGGGCGCCAAGGAAGGTGAGCGCAAAGAGCACGGCAATCGCCACCACGATCGCGCCCGCGAATCCCATCGAGGCGAGGAAAGAGCCCTGGAAGAAAAGCATGGCGCTCAGCCCGATCGCAACCGTCAACCCGGAAAAGAGGACCGCCCTGCCCGAGGTTGCCATGGCCGCGGCGAGCGCATTCTCAACCGAAGACTGGCGGGGCAGTTCCTCCCGGAAGCGGTTGACGATGAACAGTGAGTAATCGATGGCAACCCCGAGGCCGATCAGGGTCACGATGTTCTGCGCATAGGTCGAGACGTCGGTTACCCGAGCCAGCAATCCGACCCCCGCCAGGCCTCCAACCACCGCCAGGCCGCCAACCCCCAGGGGGAGCAGCATGCTGATCAGGGTTCCGAAGACGATCAGCAGCAGCGGAACAACGAGCAGGAGGGAGACGAGTTCGGCACGGCTGAGATCAGCTGCAAGGTAGCGGTCGAACTCGTGGCCGATCGCCACGTTGCCGGTGCCGTAAACCTGCAGATGGTCCGACCGGACCTGCGCCCGCAGCGCTGGATACTCGCCGCGGGCGGTGGAGAAGTCGTCCTTCAAAGAGACGATGGCGAAGACGTGGTGCAGATCTGTCGATGTAAGTGCCCTTGCCTGATCCGGCAGCCCGTCGAAGGGTGTCGTGATGCTCTTCACACGGGAGTCCGAGCGTAAGGGTTGCAGCGCGCTGAGGACTGCCTGCCTGAAGGCAGGGTCGGTCACCGTCATCGCGGCGCTGCCGAAGACGAGTTCGAAGGAGGAGCCGCCTCCACTCTGCGGCAGCTGGCTCTGCATCAGGGCCAGGGCTCGGCCCGACTCCGTGGTGCTGCCGCCACCATTCTTCAAACTGCCGCCGTGGCCCAGCGCCACGATGGAGCCGATCAGGAGAATCGTCGACAGGCCCAGCGTGAGGAATCGGAAGCGGTAGACGAGATGGCCCCAGCCTTCCAACATCTCAGGCGGACTCGCTCTCAGCGGTTGCGCGACCGGCGGCAAAGGCAAAGGCGAACACGATCTCGCTCAGGGCGTCGATCGCCGCGTCGGCATCGAAACCCGGGTCGATCACTTTTTGAAGGTAAATGCCGTGCAGGCTGCCCCAGATCGCCGCCGCAATCGCGTCGGCGCTCGAATCCGGACGATTTGCCATGCCGGCGATCACCCCCCTCGTGATCCGGGCAATGAAGCCCCGGCGCTCCTCGATGAAGTCGCTCACCGCAGCCGCGATCTTGGGATTGTGGGTGCCAACCCCGAACATGTCGAAGGTGAGGCGAAAGAGGTCCTGGTACTGGTGCAGCTCGCGCTTGGCCATGTCGAAGCCCAGCCGGGCAAGCGCGAGTGGGTTGGCATCCTCGGGCAGCTGACCGGTAGGGCTGAGGCCGGCGTCCTCCCAGGCCTGCAGCGCAGGCTGGCAGCCGCGCTGGATGGCGGCCACCAGCAGGTCTTCCTTGGTCTCGAAGTAATAGTGCGCG
>DASWQQ010000092.1:0-7642 GCA_036403615.1 Candidatus Dormiibacterota bacterium
CGGACCACAGACAGGACCGGGCCGAACAACTCCTCTTTCCAGATCTTCATGTTCGGGGTTACCTGGTCGAAGATGGTGGGTCCAAGAAAGTAGCCGTCCTTCAAGTTGAGCTGGCGACCATCCGAAATCATCCGCGCGCCCTCCGCCGAAGCTCCCTCGATGTACTCGATCAGCTTCGTCTTTCGCTCTCCACGGATCACCGGGCCCATCGTCACCTTTTCTTGCGTCCCGGGCCCGACTTTGATTTTGGCCGCATCGGCCGCCAGTTCACGGACAAGTGCGTCGCCAATCTTGCCAACCCCAACCGCGACGCTGCCGGCCAGGCAGCGCTGCCCGGCATTCCCAAAGGCCGACGAGTTCACGTGCTGGGCCGCGATCTCCGGGTCGGCATCGTCCATTACCAGGATGTGGTTTTTTGCCCCACCCAGGGCCTGCACCCGCTTACCGTTCGCGGCCGCCGTGGCATAGATATAAGCCGCCACGGAGGCGGAACCGACGAAGGAGATGGCGGCGATATCCGGGTGGGTGAGCAGCTGGTTGACGGCATCGTTGGCGCCGTGGATCACGTTGAACACCCCGGCGGGTAGACCTGCTTCCTCCAAGAGCTCGGCGATCCGCATCGCGGAGAGTGGGGTCAGCTGGGATGGCTTGAGGACGAACGTGTTGCCGGTGACGATCGCGACCGGGATCATCCAGAGCGGCACCATGTTCGGAAAGTTGAAGGGTGTGATGCCGGCGACGACGCCTACCGGAAACCGAACCAACTCCTCATCGATCCCTCGAGCGATCTGATCCAGGTTGGTTCCCATCATCAGGGTCGGAGCGCCGCAGGCGAAATCAATCACCTCGGCCCCACGCTTGACCTCGCCCCGTGCTTCGTCCAGCGTTTTGCCGTTCTCACTCGTGACCAGGGCGGTGAGTTCCTCCAGGTGCTGATCGAAAAGCGCCTTGAAGCGGAACATCACCTGGGCGCGGTCCGGGACCGGGGTCTCGCTCCAGGCGGGGAAAGCCCGCTTGGCCGCCGCGATCGCCTCGTTGATCTCTTCCGCCGTGGAGTAGGGCAGGCTGGCGATGGTTTCGCCGGTAGCCGGGTTCGGGATCGAGTCGGCTTTTCCCGGGCGCGATTCCCTGAACTCGCCGTTGATGAAGCTGTGGACCGTCCTCGTGGCGATCATGCACTGGCTCCCACCGGGCTGGGCTCGGTCGCCGGCACTCCGTGGAACGGCTGCCGTCGCAGGAATTGACCGCCACCGGGCTTGCCGTGGAATTTGCCATCCTGCACCAGGACATTGCCCCGCTGCATCACGACCTCAGGCAGGCCCTTTACTTTCATGCCTTCGTAGCAACTGTAGTCCACCCTCATGTGATGAGTTTTGGCTGAAATTGTGCGCTCGACCGCCGGGTTGAAGACGACGATATCGGCATCGCTTCCCGGTGCGATCGTCCCCTTGCGGGGGAAGAGCCCGAACATCCTGGCCGGGGCGGTCGCCACCAGCTCGACAAATCGGTTGACGCTGATCCGTCCGGCGTTGACACCGCCGTGGTAGATCAGGGTGAAGCGGTCCTCGACGCCGGGCAGGCCGTTGGGGATCTTGGAGAAGTCGCCCCGACCAAGCTCCTTCTGCTCCTTGTAATCGAAGGGGCAATGGTCGGTCGCGACCAGTTGGAGGTCGTCCTGGATAAGGCCTTTCCAGAGCTCATCTCGGTGCGGTACCTGCGGACGAAGCGGCGGTGAGCAGACATACTTTGCTCCCTCGAAGCCGGGCCGCGCGAGGTCATCGATGCTCAGGTAGAGATATTGTGGGCAGGTCTCGGCGAACGCAGGTGCCCCGTCGTCCCGCGCGGCACGAATTGCGTCCAGTGCCTCCCTGGCACTCAGGTGAACGATGTACACGGCCACGTCAGCCAGGCGCGCCAGCGCGATCGCCCTGCTGGTCGCCTCTCCCTCCATCGTGGCGGGACGTGTGAGGCCATGGTTGATCGGGTCGGTTTTGCCCTCGGCGAGAAAACGCTTGACGAGCACGTCGATGGCACCTCCGTTCTCGGCATGCATCATGATCAGACCGCCGTTCTCGGAGGTGCGGCTCATGGCCCGGAAGATGGAACCGTCGTCCAGCTGGAAGACGCCTGGATAAGCCATGAAGAGCTTGAAGGAGGGGACTCCTTCCCGGACAAGGTCATCCATCTCCTTTAGGATCGAGTCGTTGATCTCGCGCACGATCATGTGGAAGCCGTAATCGATTTGCGCCTTGCCCTCCGCCTTCTTGTGCCACTGGTCGAGGCCCTGCCTGAGCGTCTGCCCGTAGCTCTGGACCGCGAAATCGACGATGGTTGTGGTTCCGCCCCAGGCTGCCGCCGCCGTGCCGGTGGCGAAGTCGTCAGAGGCGAAGGTGCCTCCAAAGGGAAGCTCCATGTGTGTGTGCACATCCACCGCTCCCGGCATCACGTAGCGATTTGCGGCATCGATCACCCGGTCCGCACGGACCTCGAGACCACTGCCTATCGCCGCGATCTTCTCGCCGTCGACCAGCACATCGGCTCGCGCCTTGTCGCTCGCCGTGACAACGGTGCCCCCCTTGATCAGGATCTTCACGGCAGCTGCTCCGCCAACTGCTGGTAAGTTTCCGGCCGCCGATCGCGGAGAAATTGCCAGGTGTTGCGCACCTCGCGAATCATGTCGAGGTCGAGGTCACAAACCAGTACTTCGTCTTCGGTTTCCGACGCCTTGCCGATGATCCGCCCACGCGGATCGCAGAAGTAGCTGGAGCCGTAGAACTGCGCCTCGTTGAGTGGCTTCTCAATTCCCACCCGGTTGATCGCCCCGATCCAGAAGCCGTTGGCCACCGCGTGCGCGGGCTGTTCCAGCTCCCAGAGGTACCGGGAAAGCGATTTCACGGTGGCGGACGGGTTGAAGACGAGCTCCGCACCCTTGAGGCCGAGCAGGCGGGCCGGCTCCGGGAAATGCCGGTCGTAGCAGATCAGGATCCCGACCCGGCCAACCGACGTATCCCAGACCGGGTAGCCGAGGTTGCCGGGCTTGAAGTAGAACTTCTCCCAGAAACAGGGGGCGACGTGGGGGATGTGTGTCTTGCGGTACTTGCCAAGCACGCGGCCGTCGTTTTCGATTACGACCGCCGTGTTGTAGTAGACCCCCGTCTGCGCTTCTTCGTAGAAGGGGACGACGAGAACCATCTTCAGGCTCTTCGCCAGTTCCTGCATGCGCTTCACCGTGGGCCCATCGTCCGGCTCCGCGGTGTCATACCACTTCGTGTTCTGCTCGGCCGGAAAGTAGGGGCCATAGAAGATCTCCTGCAGGCATACAACCTGAGCCCCCTTCTCCGCCGCCTGGCGTATCAGCGCCTCATGTTTTCTGATCGCATCTTCCTTGGGCATGTTGGCATGCGCCTGGATGAGCGCCGCGCGAACCGTCGCCATTAGCTCTCGCCTCCTCAGCTACGCAAACGCGGGAATGATTTGCTCGCCATACGTTTTGATTACCGACTCCGGATTCTCAACCATCAGGTAGAGGTTGAACTGGGTCACGCCCGCCTCTACCAACTCCTCGATCTTCCGGCGACTCTGCTCGACGCTGCCGATGACGCAGAAGCGGTCCACGATGTCGTCGGGCACGAACTCGGCGTGGGCCGCGCCACGCTTGGCGTGTTCAGAGTAGTCGTAATGCTCGCGCGCCTTGATGTAGTCGGTCAGCGCGCTGGGAAGATCTTTCACCTCGTAGCGTTTGAGCAGGTCGACAACATGGTTAGAGACCAGGGCTGGAAACCAGCGGACCTGCTCGCGGGCTGCCTGGAGGTCGTTCGAGATGAAGGCAGGCGCGGCCGCCTGGACCTCAATCGAATCGAAGGAGCGACCCGCCTCTTCCGCACCCTCTCGTACGTACTTCAAGCACCAGCGGATGATGGCCGGGTCGGCCAGCTGGATGATGACCCCGTCGGCCACCCGGCCGGCGGCACGCAGAACCTTGGGGCCGTAGCCCGCCACCCAGATGGGCAGCTCGTGTTCCGCCCACTTGATCCGAATCTTGACACCGTCGTAGCTCACCTCGCGCCCGGCAGATAGGTCTCGGATCAAGCGGCAGTCCTCCTCCAGCCGCTCCACGCTGACGGGCTTCTGTCCCAGGACACGGCGGGCGCTGTCACCGCGGCCGATGCCCATCACCATGCGGCCTCCGGAAATATCGTTGAGCGTGGCGAGGGCACTGGCCGTCACGGTCGCGTCTCGCGTCCCCGGATTGGTCACGCAGGGTCCGATCCTGATCTTCCGAGTGGCGGCGGCCATCAGGGTGAAGATCGGATAAACCTCCTGCCAGAGGACGTGTGAGTCAAAGAGCCAGGCGTACTCGAAACCGTTCTGCTCGGCAAGCAATGTCAGGTCCGCCCACCGGCGCGGTGGCGGATCCGGAGCGAAGCAGACGCCAAAGCTGAGTTTCGACATGGCTTCAAAAAGGGGTAGAGCTCCAGCCGCGAGGAGGAGCTCTACCCGGAGGTTATCGCGCCGATCAGGTGGCGGTTGCCGGACGCGCGCTCCGGCGAGCGACACGGCCTGCGGGGAAGAGTGCCGAGAGCGCCAGGTAACTGAGGAAGGCGGCCACCAGGCCCACGACCCAGCTGTAGTCATAGAGCGTGACCGGCTGATAGAGGAATGGAATCAGCCCTTTTGCCGGGAAGGGACCCGGCGTGCCAGGCGATGTATAGGCGCCTCCCACCGCCAGGATCGCGCCAATCAGGAGCGCGGCGATGCCGCGGAAGTTGAAGCCGCCGGCGTAGGAGTATTCACCCCGCTCGCGATACAGGTCGGCCAGCTTCAGGTTCGTGTTGCGAACCACCCAGTAGTCCGCGATCAGGACGCCGGCGATCGCGCCCAGGGCGCCGCCGTAGAAGCCGAGCCAGGTGAAGATGTAGACGTGCGGGTCGGCGTAGAGGCGCCAGGGCTGGATCAGGATGCCGAGCACGCCGGTGATCAGGCCGCCGAGCCGGAAGCTGATGGCCCTAGGCCACAGGTTGGAAAAATCGTAGGAGGGGCTGACGACGTTGGCCGCGATGTTGACGGACAGGGTCGCCACCGCGAGGGTAAACAGGGCCAGCACGATAACGATCGGGCTGGAGAACTTCGCCGTCAGCGCGATTGGATCCCAGATCGCCTTGCCGTAGACCGCCACCGTGGCCGAGGTGATCAGCACCGCCAGCAGTGGAAAGAGGGTCATGGTGGTCGGCAATCCGAGCGTCTGGCCAAGCGCCTGGGCGCGTTGGCTCTTGCCGAAGCGGGTGAAGTCCGGCATGTTCAGCGAGAGTGTCGACCAGAAGGCAATCTGTGCCATCAGGGCCGGGAAGAATAGCTTCCAGAAGCCACTGCCCCAGCCCAGGGTGCCATTCTGGGTGACGATGGGACCGAGTCCATGCGCCTGGGTAATCATCCAGCCCAGCAGGAAGAAGGCGACCACCAGGACGAATGGGGCGGCCCAGTTCTCGAAGCGCCGAATGGCGTTCATGCCGCGAACGATGATCGCGATGTTGAGCGCCCAGAAGACACCGAAGCTGAGCCAGAGCGTCCAGGGCTGGCCGGCGATGGCGGTGGCATTCGTCCAACCGCCGCCGAGGAGCGAACCCGCCAGCGTATAGAGGGCCTCACCTCCGATCCACGTCTGAATGCCGAACCAGCCACAGGCGACCCCGGCCCGCAGCAGCGCCGCGACGTTGGCCCCGAAGATGCCGAATGAAGCCCGGGCAAAGACCGGAAACGGGATGCCGTACTTGGTGCCGGCGTGGCTGTTGAGGAGCATCGGGATGAGTACGATGATGTTGGCCAGCGCGATCGTCAGGATCGCCTGGTACCAGGCCATGCCGAGCACGACCAGGCCGGCGGCGAGCCCGTAGGTTGGCAGGTTGTGGGCCATGCCGACCCAGAGCGCCGTGTAGTTATAGGTGGTCCAGGTGCGGTCCTTGATCCTGACCGGCGCCAGGTCCTTGTTGTACAGAGACGACCGTGTCAGGTCAGCGTTTTCCGCGAGTTCATGGCGGCCGTCGGGATGAACGACTTCGTCCCCGACGCGGCTTGCCGGGGGCGTCAGAGTGGCTACGCCCATGCTTTCCCTCCCTCCCCTTTGGGGACCCCAGATTTGCGAGCTAAATGTACGTTCGCAAAATCGCGAAGTCAATGGGGAGGAGCGGGCTAGAGGTCCCTCTTGAGGAAGCTCCAGTTGGCGAGGCCCACGACCGCGATCACCCAGGCGACACACCAGGCGAGGTAGGCGAGCGGAAGCGGGTCCTCCGCAAGGAAGGGGTTGCCTGCCCGGGCGCGGCCCGCCGCCTTGGCCAGGCTCAGGATTTCAGCCGGCTCCAGGTTGAAGATGGCGCCGTGCCATAAACCATCGGTGGGGATCAGAAGGCGGCTGCCGAGCCCGATGTTGATGATGGTGTCGTTGCTGAAGGCCTGGCCGACCGCCAGCGCAATGCCGCCCATCCAGGCGACAAAAAAGAGGACCAGCGCGATCACGCCGCCGGTCATCGGCGACAGGCGGGTGCTGAGCAGGAGGGCGAGGCTCATCAAGACAATCCCCTCGGCCGCCACGAAGAGCAGCGTGATGATGGGATGTGGGGGGGTGTAGCCGGTCGCCAGCCAGATGCCGAGCAGTTCGAGCAGACCGCTGCCGGCGGCGTAGAGCGTCACCAGTGCCGCGAGCCCCAACCATTTGCCCATCAGCAGTTCGACGCGGCGGATCGGGCGCGGCAGGATGGCCAGCGCGATCCCGGACTCGATATCGCTGGCCACGGTCGGTGCCGCGACCAGCGTAGAGCCAAGCGCAAGCACGCCGCTGAACATGAACGCGACCAGGATGGTCAGTTGCGACGCCGCCAACCGTACCTGGGCGGGCGTTACGCCGTTCACCGTCGGCAGGCGGCTGAAGCCCCAGCTGGTCAGGGCGATTACTACCACGGTGAGGATGCCAAGGGCGAGGAGGAGCCGGCGTCTTGAGGCCTCCAGGATGGTCAGCCGCGCAATCGTGAGCAACGGGGGCATCAGGCGCGTTCCTCTTCCTTGAGCAGCTGCAGGAATCGGTCCTCGAGCGTCTCGTGGCGAGGCTCGACCGCGTAAATGCGACCCCCCTGTCCCACGATCGCGCTGACAAGGTCGGGAACCCGCTCCGGCTTGACGCCTCGAAAGGTCAGCCACTCTCCCTCGTCGTCGACCTGGCCGAATCCACTTAATCGCGCCCGCTTGCCGGCGTCCAGGCCTGTCAGCCGGACACGCACCGCACCGTCCCCTCCCAGGATCTCCGCCATGGTGCCGGTGGCGATCACACGCCCGTGATCGACGACCGCCAGCCGGTCGCAGATCTGCTCCACCTCAGAGAGAAGATGCGAATTGAGAAAAACGGCGGTGCCGCGCGCTTTCAGCTCGCGGATGATTTCCCGGACGTCGTGCCGGCCGACCGGATCCAGCGCAGAGGTTGGTTCGTCGAGCAGTACCAGCGCCGGCCGGCCGAGCAGGGCGACGCCAAGACCGAGGCGCTGCTGCATTCCCTTCGAGAATCCTTCCACGCGATCACCGCCGCGCTCGGCCAGGCCAACCAGTTCGAGCGTGCTGTCCATCTCGCGCTTCCACTCGGAGCGGGGCAGGCGAGAGA
>DASWQQ010000093.1:0-3614 GCA_036403615.1 Candidatus Dormiibacterota bacterium
CCCAGGGCACACCGAGTCGGAGGGGGCTTCATCTCTCTGTACACCC
This sequence comes from Candidatus Dormiibacterota bacterium, assembly GCA_036403615.1. Lineage (GTDB taxonomy): Bacteria > Chloroflexota > Dormibacteria > CF-121 > CF-121 > JALYYC01. Next base: position 47 of record DASWQQ010000093.1, read on the forward strand.
TGGCGTTCATGAGCACAAGCCTGCTCTTTCTCCCGCCCCTGCTGGTGACCCTGCCGTTGAAGATCAACGCACTCGTGGGGATGAATTCCCCCAGCGTAAGAACCGGCTTGTGCTCAAGGCGGGGCGAGCCAATCCGGCTCTAGAGGTTCGTGTTCGATTCCGCCTTGAGGGCCAGGTCCACGGCGGACTCGAGCGCCATCCGACGGCCCTCATTCCAGGAATCCTCAAACGCCATAGCCGACATTTGCGCCCGGGCTCGCTCGAGATGGGTCTTGCTGATGCGGGCCATGGCCGGATGGGGCCGCATGGCGATCCGCTCCCGCAACCTTTCGGCCGCACCGCCCAACAGCGCCGCCGAGCGCGGGTTGGTATTGCTGCGCAATGCGGCGACGGCCTCCAAACCTTCGGCAATCGACCAGCCGTCGCCCAGCTCGGTGAAAATCTCCATCGCGCGTTCTATCTGGATGGCAGCATCGGCGGGCTGATCAATCGAGAGCGCCGAGTACGCCAGCTCGACCAGAACCCTGGCGGTGAAATGCTGGTCGCCCAGTTCCTCGTAGTTCGTGAGCGCACGCTCGAAGAGCGTTCGCGCCTCCGTTCCGTGCCCGGACTGGAATTCGGCGGTGCCGAGGTTGAGCTGGGAGGTGGCCACGTACCAGCTGGTGCCCAACGCCGAGCAGACGGCCAGCGCCTCCGCGAGGGCGGCAACCGCGGCTTCGTTTCGACCATCGGCAAGCGCGGCGTTCCCAACCAGCGTAAGCGCGTTCCGGCGCTGCAGGGCGTCATCTCGCCCGACCAGCACGTGCAGCATCTCCTTCCCGAGCTCCCCGGTTCGAGCGTAATCGCCCGCGTGGAAGGCGAGCCAACCGGCCCCCCATAACCCCCGGCAGCGCACCTCCAACGGGCAGTCGGCACCCGCGGCGAGCGCTGCGTCCAGCCAGGCCCTGCCTTCGGCGAACAGGCCGGACCAGCGCCAGAACATCCAGAGCGCGCCAGCGAGACGGAGCGCGATCTCGCCCTGGCCCGCCTCCAGAGCCCAGGTGAGGGCAGCACGGAAGTTACCCTCATCCTCTAAAAACCGCGCGTAACACTGTTGCTGGTTCCTGCCGCGCAGCTCGCGCTCAGCCCGTTCAGCTTGCGCCAGGAAATAGTCGGCGTGGCGGCGCCGCAGAAGGTCGAACTCACCCGCCGCGACGGAGCGCTCGACCGCGTACTCGCGGGTGATATCCAATAGACGGTAGCGCCGTTCGCCAGTCGCACCTGGCTCCACCATGACCAGGCTGGAGTCCACGAGAACGCTGAGCGGATCCATAACCGTCACACTCGACGACTCAGCCGACCGGGTCATCGTCTCGGCCGCTTCGCTTCCAAAGCCTCCTCGAAACGCCGCCAGGCATCGAAACAGCCGCATCTCGTCGGCTCCGAGTAGCGCGTAGCTCCAGTCGTGGGTAGCCCGCATGGTCCGCTGGCGCGCGGGGAGGTCACGCGCACCGCCGACCAGCGGCTCAAGGCGATGGTCGAGCTGCGTGCGCAGCTCGCTCAGGGACATGTGCTTGACCCGGGCCGCCGCCAGCTCGATGGCCAGCGGCACCCCGTCCACCCGGGCACAGATCTCGGTCACCAACTCGATGGCAGAGGCGTCGAAGCCCGAGGCCACGGCGGCGGCGCGTTCGAGGAAGAGCTTCACCGCCGACGCTGGGGCTGATTCCTCATCCGCCGCCCGCACCACCGGCAGCGGCATCACGGGAACTTCATGCTCGCCACGAAGGTGCAGCGCCGTCCGACTTGTGGCCAGCATCGTCAGGTCCGGGGAAGCCTCGAGAAGCCTGGCGATTGCCGGAGCCGCGGTGACCAGGTGCTCGAGGGTGTCCAGGACAACCAGTGTCTTTCCCTCACCCAGGCGGTGCGCCAGCACCAGGTGAAGATCTCCGGAGACCGGGGGCAATCCGACAGCCGTGGCAATCAGCGGCAGCACCATTTCGGGATCGTCGGCGTCGGAAAGGCTGACGAAAAGGGTCCCTCCTGGAAAGTCCCTTTGGGCCGATGCCGCGACTTCGATGGCGAGTCGCGTCTTGCCGATGCCGCCGGGCCCGACAAGAGTTACAAGTCGCGCATCCGGGTCCCTCATCAGCCCCAGAACCATGGCGACCTCTGACTCTCGACCCAGCAGCCCCGTCAGGGGCACCGGAAGCCGAGCGCGCCGGTCGGATGGGAGCGGGGTGATTTCCGGAGACGACAGGCGGCCGCCATCTCCCCTTCGCGCTTCGGAGAGGAAAGCGGCGAGCTGATCGCCTCCGATGTCGAGAGCCGTCGCAAGCTGGCGAGCGGTGGCGGGGTAGATCTTCGCCCGCACGCCTCGCTCGAGATCGCTGATCGTTCGCTCGCTGATGCCGGCGCTTTCGGCCAACTCCGCCTGCGTCAGCCCTGCAGCAACGCGACAGGTCCTTACCTGTCTGCCGAACCTGGTTGGATGCAAAGCCATTCTTGGGCTTCCTGGCGTAATCCTAGCCCTTTGGCGCGGTGGCGTGAGCCAAAACTCGGTGGGAAGACGGTGGGTAGTCGTCATGGTAATCAGCGGCCGGGTACGGCATCGTGACAGACAGGTAACAAGCAGTTCCACAAGGAGGAACGTCATGGCAAGCAACGACAACAAGGCGATCGTCAGCCGCTACTACAACGAGGTTCTGAACCAACGCAGGCTCGATGTTCTCGACGAGATCGCAGCCGAGGACTACGTCGAACACGACCCGTTCCCCGGCCAGGGCAACGGCCGGGCCGATCTCAAGGCACGGGCGGCGGGACTCCATAACGCGTTCAACCCGCTCCGTTTCACAGTCGAAGACGTCATCGCCGAAGGCGACAGGGTAGCGGTCCGCTGGACCAACGCCGGCACTGACAGCGGCGGCTTCATGGGCATTCCGCCAACCGGTAAAGAGTTTGGCATCGCCGGCATCGACATCCACGTCGTGCGCGACGGCCGCCTGGCCGAGCACTGGCACGTGGTCGACCTGCTGGGGCAGATGCAGCAGGTTGGGCTTATCCCCGCGCCCGATGGCGATCCCTCCTAGACCGCGCTTGGAGATGGGAGACATGGCAGTCGAGGCGAACAAGGCGATCGTGCGCCGCTACAAGGTGGGCATCCTCAACAGTCGCGACATCGACGCCCTTGACGAGATCGTGGCCGTGGACTACCTCGATCACGCCGCGTTTCCCACCCAAGCTCCGGGCCTCGAGGGGCTTAAGCAGCGGGTGGCAACCCTGATCAAGGCGCTCGATCCTTTCTGGACCATCCACGACATGATCGCGGAGCGCGACATCGTGATGATTCGCTGGAGTCACGTGGGAACCCACCGAGGCGAGTTCCTCGGCATCCCGCCCACGGGCAGGCAATTCATATTCAAGGGAATCGACATCTACCGCCTCCACGACGGCATGATGGCGGAACACTGGAACGCCGTCGACATGTACGGGTTCCTCCAACAGATCAGGGCGATCCCCGCCCCCCAGACGCCCGGCCCGTAACGTCGGTGTGGCGGTTCTGCCTCCGAGCCAGTGTTCCGCCACGCCG
>DASWQQ010000094.1:0-15314 GCA_036403615.1 Candidatus Dormiibacterota bacterium
CCTTCCCAGCGTCGCAGGCGCCTCCGAGACGGCAGAGGCCAGCACCAGGAAGAGAGCAAAGGCACTTAACAGCCAGACGAACACGCTAAAAAGCTTTTGTCTGGTCATGGATTCCTTGCCGGGTATCTTAATTGCGATAACGCAAGCGCGAACTAACCCTTTGGAAAAACAAAAACCCGGACCTCACGGCCCGGGTTTTACGTGATCAGTGGGCTTAGGCTTGGAAGCCAGCGCCTCCAGCCAGGATCGCGCCCAAAAGGCCTGCGACCGCTACCAGCAACTTCTTCATACGAACACCCCCACTTGAATTCCCGGGACCCGTTGTTTTGTAGGACGCCCTTGGGTTTGCCAAATGTACTTCCGGGGACTATCTGGCGTAAATCTATCGCCCGGGCAACGTTAATAGCCATTTCGGAGCGAACGTTTGTTTGTTAGCGTTCCAGGGTGGCGCCATAGGCAGCGGCCTCGGCCCGGGTTTGGACTCTTAGTTTCCGGTAGAGATTCCTCAGGTGCGACTTGATGGTTCCCTCGCTCAGCCCCAGGCGCTGAGCGATCATGCGGTTGCCCTTGCCCTGGCAAACCATCTGCAGGATCTGGGCTTCACGCTCAGTGAGCGGTTCCGCCGGCCGGCGGTGCGGCTGCCGCAGCGCCGACCCGAGCCGCATGATGACCCGCCTGGTCAGGACCTCGTCCAGCTGGAAGCGCCCCGCGTGGGCTTCCTTGATGGTGTGAGCCAGGCTTGTCGGATCGACGTCCTTGAGCACGTAGCCGGAGGCACCCGCTGCCACCATCTCGACAATGTCCTCCTCCGCCTCCGAAACCGTCAGGGCCAGGATGACCCGGTCGGGGTCGTCGGCCTTGATCGCCCGAGTGGCAGCCACCCCGCCCATCTCGGGCATATTCAGGTCCATCAGGATCACGTCCGGCCGAAGCGCCCTGGCGCGATCGACCGCCTGGCGGCCGGTGATCGCCTCGCCGACGATCTCGATCTCGGGGAAGTTCTTGAGCATGCCGAGCACCCCGGCGCGAAAGATCGGCCGATCGTCGACCACGAGCACCCTGACCGGTTCGGTCACAGGTTGTCCGGGGGTCCGATGAGCGTCACGATGGTTCCCTCGTTGAACTGGCTGACGATCTCGATCGTGCCGCCGAGGAGTTCGGCGCGTTCGCGCATGCCGACCAGGCCGTAGGAGCCCGCCTTGCGCGGATCTTCAGCCACGCGCCGGACGTCGAACCCGCGGCCGTCGTCCCGAACGGTCATGACCCAGGGGGCCGCCGAAAGGTCCAGGGTCACCCAGACATTGCGCGCCTGGGAATGCTTGCGGATGTTGGAGAGGCTTTCTCGCAGAACCTGGAAGATCACCTCTTTTTGTTCCGGGTTAAGCCCGTTCTCCTCGCCCCGGATGTCGACACTCGTCTCAACCAGGTTGACCCGGCCGAACTGGTCGACGGCCTTGATCGCCGACGCCATCAGTCCTTCAGACCGGATCGTCCTCGGACGGAGTGACTGCAGGATGTTGCGGGCGCCGGCGAGGATCTCCTCGGTCATGGCGCGAATCTGAGGGATCAACTCTGCGGCGTCTTCCGGGTCGCGCTCCCGGCGTTGCTCGTAATACTTGAAGAGCGCCACCACCGCGGCCAGGTCCGAAGCCAGCCCATCATGGATTTCACGGGCCAGGCTCAGCCGCTCCTGAAGCACCGCCACTTCCTCCACCTTGATGGCGAGGCTGTGAGCCCGGAGCGCGGCGACCGCCTCGCCCGCCAGGTCCTCCAGGCGCACGGCGTCCCGCCGGTCGAGGCGCCAGGGAGTGCGGCGGAGCAGGGCGAGCACTCCCACCGGGCGTTCCAGGGGTGGAGCCAGCGCGATCGCGGCAAAGCCGTGATATCCGGAATCGAGCCAGGAGAGTTCGTCGGGCGTCAGGTCCTCGGTTGCCAGGTCCTCGACGGTGAACACCTCGTTATGCTCCAGAGCCCTGCGAAGCAGGATGCTATTCATCGGCCCGCCACCTTCAGGAGCGGCAAGCGACTCCGTGGGGACTCCCGCCCGCAGCACGAACCGCCGCTGGTCGTCAACGGTGTAAACCTGGCTGGCATCGACCTGGAGGAGGTCGAGCGCCTGTTGCGCCGCTGCCAGGAGGACTGTCTGAAGCGGCCCCGCCATGTGCTCCGGCACCAGCCGGGCGGCCGGTCCGGGAGCGGCTGGCGTTGCCTGAACCGCAGCGGCGGCCGGTTCTGGCTCGGGGGCCGGTTCAGGCGCCGCTGACCCTGTTGGCTCCTGCGGGGCCTCCGGTTGTTGCAGCGCCTCGGGCTCTTGCAGCAGCTCGGCCTCTTGCAGCGCCTCGGGTCCGGGTGGCGGCTCGGGCTCTTTTTGCGCTGCCCGCTCGGGCTCTATGACTGCGGTTGGAGCCTCTGCCGTCGCCGTCGCCGCCACCTCAGGCGCCGGCAGGTTCCGCTGAGTCCGGTTCATGGAGCGGGCGAACAGCTCGAAAAAGTGTTCCAGGACCTGATGTTCGGGCTGGGTCAGCTCGCCATCCAGTGCCGCTGTCAGCTCGGCGGCGGCCAGCTCCGAGGGGTGAGGAGCCTCCGGCAGATGCAGGGCGCCGTTGCGGAGCCTGCGGATCAGGCCTCGGAGGCGCTCGGCCGCCGCCGCCCGCTGCTCCGCCGCAGGCCCGGATGGCTGGGCGTGCGCCAGTTGCTCCGCGATTTCCGCGAAGTTGACCTCGAGGTAATGGAGAAGAACGTCATGCATCCGAATGATCCGCCCCTAACGATTATCGATTGTTACGAAAGCGGGGCTGTCAAGGGTACTTCGGCAGATGGTGGAATCGTCTTGCGCCCTGTACAAGTTAACTAGGAGCCACAGTTATAATGACCAAGTCGCGGCCCCAGGATTTGTGATTTCCTAACTTGACTGCTGAAACGGCTACGGTCCGCCTCTCCTACATCATCAACCACGATGTAATGAGAGCGGCGCTCGAGAATTTTTCTGCCCGCACAGGCATTGCCCTGGCTGCCGACTCGGCGGACGGCTACCAGATACCGCCCGGTGTGCCGCAGAACGATTTCTGCATGCTGATGCAGAACTTCGGTCGCTGCGAGATGGTGCCGACCTCTTCTGCGCCCCCCGATCTCACCGGCCCTCAGCTGCGTTACGACGGCGCCCAGATCGGCCACCTCGTGATACCAATCTGCGACGGTCACCACCTGCTCGGCCGGCTGGTCAGCGGGCCCTTCACGACCTCGCCTCCTGACTTTGCCACCGTCTACGAGCTCGCTCGTTCGTTACCGGTTCATCCGGACAACCTGATGAAGGCCGCCCGGGAAGTGCCGGTCGTCCCCCAGACGAACATCATGGAGGCCGCGAATCTCGTCCACACCCTGGTCCAGCACGTGGTAGCCCAGAACTACAAGCACCAGGACGAGCTAAGCGTGCTGCGCGCCTTCGACAGCATCATGACCAACCTCAGCTACGAGGTGCTCAGCGACATGATCCTGAACCTCGGCACCCGCCTGCTTCGGGGCCAGGGAGCGCTTCTTCTGCTGGTTGGCGAGCAAGGGGAGCGAGAGGAAGCGTTCTCCGGCCCGGAGCCAAACGGCAGCGGCGACCTGCGCCGCCTGCTGGCAGAAATGAGTGACTTCGTGGTTCAGTCAAAGCGGCCGCTCTCCGTCCCGGACGCCTCGCAGAGCCCGTGGACACAGTACCTGCTCGGACGTCCCGAGGTGAAGGGTTCGATCACGATAACTCCGCTGCTGCAGCAGGACCGGATGCGCGGCACGCTTGGCATCTTCGCCGGCGAGCCCAGCCGTGACCCCGAGTCGGACCTCCACCTGCTGTCGATGCTCGCCGCGCAGGCTGTGAACAGCCTGGTGATGCTCGAGCGCCTCGTCGCCAGCGAGGAGCAGGCGCTGACGGACAGCCTGACCGGGCTCTACAACTACCGGTTCTTCCAGGAGAGCCTCCAGCGCGAGTTGAGTCGCGCCTCGCGTAGTAAGTCGCCACTCTCTCTGATCGTGCTCGACATCGACAACTTCAAGGTGATCAATGACAACCACGGGCATGCGGTAGGCGATCGGGTCATCCGCCACATCGCCGACTCGATCTCCCGTCATAGCCGCAAGGCAAACGTCGTGGTGCGCTACGGTGGTGACGAGTTTTGCATCATCGTCGCCGAGGGCGACCTCGACACCGCGCGCGCGGTGGCCGAGCGCGTCCTCACCGAGATTCGCAACAGCCCCTACTCCGACGAGACACACGGGGTGCCGCCCCAGACACTGACCGTCAGTGCCGGCGTGACCACCTATCGCCCGGAGGAAGACAACGCCTTCTCCTTCTTCAAGCGGGCCGACGAGAACCTACTCAACGCCAAGCGCGCCGGGAAAGATCGCGTCGTCGGCGACTAGCAGATGGAAGCACTTCACTAGCCATGGTTCAATTGCCGGCGCCGCATGGGACGGGCAGTTGGTCCGTCTGCTTCCGGGTCCGCCGGGCGAGCAATTGTCGGTTGCGGATCCTGCCCGCGAATGCGCGAGGACTTCAGCGCTCGTAGCACCTGGTCGGCTTTCGCCGCGGGCACGTCGACGAACGAGAACGCGTCGTAGAGGTCGATATTGCCGATATCCTCGCCGCTGATCCCGGCCTCGTTGGCGATGGCGCCGACCAGGTCGGCCGGCCGCACCCCATGACGTCTACCCACTCTCAGGAAGAGCCGTGTCGTTGTGTCCGGTCCCGTCGGCCGACCCCCGGCGGATCGACGCCGCAGCGGGCGCAGGGGGTCGGCCGCAAGCTTGGACCCTGCCGTCGGTTCGAGTTGGCTCGTGACCTTGACAGCGCGCTTCTGCCGGGCCGGTGATCTTTCAGAGGCCATCTTGAAGGCGGCCGCGGCGAGTTCGTTAACGTCGCGCGTGCTGGCGAGGTCCTCGACAATCGCGAGGAAGGGGTCCAGCTGCCCACCATCCAGAACCTCGAGTAGCTCGTCCCGGAAGTTCTCTCGTCGCCGCATGGCGAGGTCGGCCGGCGTCGGCAAGCGGAGCGGGACCAGCTTGTGGTGGATCTCGCGCTCGATCATCGACAGCTGGGCGCGCTCGCGCGGCGTGACCAGGCTGACCGCCTCGCCCTTCTGGCCGGCACGGCCCGTCCGGCCGATGCGGTGCACGTAGGTTTCGCTGTCGGCGGGCAAGTCGTAGTTGACGACATGGCTGACGTCCGGGATGTCCAGACCGCGGCCCGCCACGTCGGTGCCGACCAGAACCTCGGTGTGCCCGGAGCGGAACCTTTCAAGAACCCGCTCCCGCTCGGTTTGGGTGATGTCGCCGTGAATCGCCTGGGCGATGTGTCCCAGCCCATTGAGGTGCTCCGCGACTACGTCGGCGTCGCGGCGCGTCCGCACGAAGACGATCGCTGAGTCCGGGTTCTCCAGATCGAGGATCCGGGCGAGAGCCTCCGGCTTGCCGTGATGGGGGACTTCGTAATACACCTGGCGAACGCGAGGCGCGACGGCCTTGCCAGCCTCCAGGCTGACGCGTTCGGGATCGCGCAGGTACTTGCGAGCGAGGGTCTGGACGCGGGGCGCGATAGTGGCTGAGAAGAGCGCCGTCTGGTGATTCTCCGGGAGGGCGGCGAGGAGCGCCTCGATGTCCTCGATGAAACCCATGTTGAGCATCTCGTCGGCTTCGTCCAGGACTACGGTTCGGACCGATGCCAGCTTCAAGGTTCCCCGCTTCAGATGGTCGAGGAGACGCCCCGGCGTGCCGACCACTACCTGGACGCCGCGCGCGAGCGCGCGCAACTGCCTGTCATAGGGCTGCCCGCCGTAGATAGCCAGGGTGACCATCTGACGGAACTTCCCGAGACCGTGCAAGGCCTCCGCGATCTGGATCGCGAGTTCGCGGGTTGGGACGATGACCAACGCCTGGGTTTGCAGCGCACTATCGGCCAGCTGCTCCACGATCGGGAGGCCATAGGCCGCCGTCTTGCCGGTGCCGGTGGGCGCCTGGACGGTCACGTCTCGCCCCGCGAGGAGGAGAGGAATTGCGCGCGCCTGGACTGCTGTGGGCGCATCGTAGCCGAGGGTGGCGACCGCCTTTAGAGCCATCGTGCCCAAGCCGAGCGCTTCGAAGCCGGTCGCGCTTGCGAGATCTCGCATTTGAAACTCACTTTGACACATAGGCGCCCAGACCTGACGAGTTATGCGCGACGGGGTTGGTCGTCTAGCGCCGTGAGTGCCGGCGTGACCACCAACGATCAGGCGCATGTCCTCGGCTAGCCCGGTTCAACCGCTCAGACCCGACCGCGAATGAGGTCGATCAGCCGGCCGAGGACACGCTCGCCGTCGGCGCGCAGCCCGTTGTGCTCGTACTCGTTTGTGATCCAGGGCCGCAGGCCGCGGATCTGCGCCGCCGTCTCCTCGGCGAACCGGCGCTCGACATAGAGGTCGTTCGTATAGACCGTCGCGGCGACTGGCACTTCGTTGTGCGCGAGCTGGTCGGCGTCGTACAGCCGGGGCCAGGGATGCTCGGCGAGGAGGTCGGCGGCGGCCCGGTGCGAGCGGAGGAGTCCGTACTCTTCCCACATCCAGGGGAAGACGTGCTCGGCGGTGAAATAGCGCTCGTCGCGGACCTCGTCGGGCATCGTCCGTGCGGCTGACCAGCGGGTCGGGAAGCCGTCGGCATAGGACGACTCGTGCAGGGTGGCGTAAATCGGGTTCCGAGTGAAGTGGATCGGGTCGTCCATGTCGGCCAGAAACGCGCGTGACCGCACGGGTAGTTCGACGATGTGGTGCATCAGCTCGAAGCCGGCGCTGTCGCCAAGCTTGTTGCCGAGCTGCAGGAAGCGGCGCGAGGTGAGCCTATCGCCGGAGGGCAGGCGCACCTCCTCGTCGTCGAGCTCGCGGAGGATTTCTCGCACGCGGGCGCGATCGTCCGGGTAGCGTGCGAAGTAGGCGCGGTTCTTTTCGATGAGGCGAACGTACGTCGCCGAGTAGATGTCGTCGGGCGGTCTTCCGATCGGCGACAGGCCACCGGTGATGAACGCCTCGCGCAGGCCGTCCGGCGCGATCGAGAGGTAGGTCAGCGAGCTGAAGCCCCCGAAGCTCTGGCCGAGCACGCTCCAGCGATCGACCTCGAGCTCGCGCCGGATGAGCTCGGCATCCCGGACGATTGAATCTGCACGGAAGTGGGTCAGGTAGGTCGCCTGGGCCTCCGGTGTCTCGCCGGGGATCACGCTTCCAACCGGTGTCGATCGGCCGGTGCCGCGCTGGTCCAGGAGGAGGACGCGGTAGTCCTCAATGGCCCGCTTCATCCAGCCAGACGGCGGGCTCGTCGGCCGCGTCGCCTCGAAGCCGGGCCCGCCCTGCAGGAAGAGCAGGTACGGCCGATCGAGGCCGTCGGGATGGGCGAGCTCGCGCGAGAAGATGTTGATCTTCGCGCCATCATGCCTTGCGTGGTCGAGTGGGACGACATGCTCGCGTTCGGTGAGGACCGCGCCCGGGACCGCATAGGTGACCGTCATCGGCAGTTACGGCGCCTAACGCTTTTTGAAGGGTCGGGCGAGCAGGCGCCGCAGCAGCCAGGGAACGGCGGCCGCGATCAGCGGTTGCTCGAGGAAGATCGAGAGCTCCTGCAGCCGGGGAAACAAAACGCTGGAGGTCTTCTGCAGGGCGTAGCCGTGCTCGTTCAGCCGAAGGGCGACCGCCTGCAACGCCGCCGCCTCCTCGTAGGCGTAATGCGAGAGGTGCGCCGCCTTGCGCCCCGCGGCCCGGTAGGCGCGCCAGGTCTGCAGCCCGGCGTAGACCAGCAGCAAAATTCCCAGGACCACGAACGCAATCGCGATGAAAACGGCTAGGACTCGTCGCCCTCGTCGGTTGAGCTGACGCCGGCGATGGTGGCCACCGTGTCGCCTTCCTCGAGGCGCATGATGATGACGCCCTGGGTCTGCCGACCCGCGATCCGGATGTTCTCGATCGGCATCCGGATCACCTGCCCGCCCTCGGAGATGACGATCAATTGCTCCTCCTTGGGATCGACAACGACCCGCATCCCGACCAGGGCGCCGGTCCGTTCCGTAACAGCCATGGTGTAGACGCCCTGGCCACCGCGACTGTGGGATGGGTACTCCGCGACCGGAGTCAGTTTTCCGAAGCCCCGCGCAGACACCACCAGCAGGTAGGCGTCCTTTCGGACGATGTCGAAGCCGGCGACAAGCGCGTCCTTGCGAAGTGTTATCGCGCGGACGCCGTGCGTGTCCCGGCCCATCGGCCGTGCCTGCTTCTCGTTGAAGCGAACCGCCTTACCGTCGGTGGTTGCGATGATCAGTTCGTCCGAGCCGCTGCTCAGCTTCACCCAGTTCAGCTCGTCGCCCTCGTCGAGGTCGATCGCGATCAGTCCATTCCGCCGGACCTGGCTGTAGAGGCGGGCAGGCGTCTTCTTGATCGTTCCCTGACGGGTCACCATCACCAGGTAACGGTCCTCGGCCCAGTCGGTGATGCCGACGACGGCGGTGATCTTGTCCTTGGGGTCGATGTCGATCAGGTTCGCGATCGGCAGGCCCTTGGCCTGGCGATTGACGTCTGGGATTTCGTGCACGCGTAGGCGGAAGACGGAGCCGTGATTGGTGAAGAAGAGCATGTCCGAGTGGGTCGAGGAGATCGCCAGGTGCTCGACGAAGTCGGCCTCGACCCGGGCGGCGCCCAGCACGCCTTTGCCGCCGCGACGCTGCGGGCGGTAGGTGGTCGCGGGGACTCTCTTGACGTAGCCGCGGTGCGTCAGCGTGACCACGACGTCTTCCTTGGGAACGAGATCCTCCTCGTTCAGCTCCACCGATCCCTGGAAGTCGAGCTGGGTGCGGCGGGCGTCACCGTATTTCTTCTTCAGCTCGGCGAGGTCTTCCTTGATCAGCATCAGGATCTTGGCTTCGTGCTGCAGCAGGTCTTCGAAATAGGCGATCCGCTTGATCACCTCGGCGTACTCCTCCTCGACCTTGTTGCGCTCCAGCCGGGTGAGGCGCCCAAGACGCATGTCGATGATCGCCTTGGCCTGGCGCTCGGAGAGCTTGAAGCGCTCCTGCATCCGCTCCTGCGCCTGCTTCTCATCCTGCGATTCGCGGATGGTCTTGATCACGGCGTCGAGGTTGTCGAGCGCGATCTTGAGGCCTTCCAGGAGGTGGGCACGATCGCGGGCCTTCTCCAGGTCGTGGCGGGAGCGCCGGGTGATGACCTGGCGGCGGTGATCGATGTGATGCTGGAGCAGCGCCTTGAGGTTCAGGACAACAGGTCGGCCCTCCACCAGCGCCAGCGAGATGACCCCGAAGGTGGTCTGGAGCGCCGTGTGCTTGTAGAGATTGTTGAGCACGGTCAGGGCGCGGGCGTCCTTCTTGAGTTCGATGACGATCCGCATCCCATGGCGGTCCGACTCTTCGTTCAGGTCGGCGATGCCCTCGAGCTTCCGCTCCCCGACCAGTTCGGCGATCCGGGCGACGAGGGTGGCCTTGTTCACCATGTAAGGGATCTCGGTGATGATGATCCGCTCTCGGCCGTTCTTGGCCTCCTCGAAGGTATGCCGCGCGCGCACGATCAGCCGGCCATGTCCGGTGCCATAGGCCGAGGCAATCCCCTCCCGGCCGATGATGATGCCGCCGGTCGGAAAGTCCGGGCCCCTGACGAACTTCATCAAGTCCTCGGTGGTTGCGTCGGGATGGTCGATCAGGTACGACTCGCCGTCGCAGACCTCGGCGAGGTTGTGCGGCGGGATGTTGGTCGTCATGCCGACAGCGATGCCCGACGACCCGTTGACCATCAGGTTCGGCACACGAGCCGGCAGCACCAGCGGCTCTTGCTTGGTCGCGGCGTAGTTGTCGCCAAAGTCGACCGTGTCCTTCTCGAGGTCCACCAGCAATTCGGCAGCCATCGGGGCCAGTCGCGCCTCGGTGTACCGGTAGGCCGCCGCCGAGTCACCGTCGATCGACCCGAAATTTCCCTGCCCGTCGACCAATGGGTAGCGGAGTGAAAAGTCCTGTGCCATTCGCACCAGCGTGTCGTAGACGGATGCATCGCCGTGCGGGTGATAGTGCTTGAGGACTTCGCCGACGATCGCCGCGCACTTCTGGTAGCGGGCCCCGGGCGTCATCCCCTGGTCCTGCATGGCGTAAAGGATCCGGCGATGGACCGGCTTGAGGCCGTCGCGTACATCGGGGAGCGCACGGCTCACGATCACGCTCATGGCGTAATCCATGTAGCTCGAGCGCATCTCGGCCTCGAGCTGTAGTGGCAGGACTGTTCCTATGTTCAGTGGTTCCATTGACGTCCTCCGCTCGGCAGCAGCCTAGTTTTTGTCAAACCGTCTCAAAACGATGCAGGCGTTCTGCCCGCCGAATCCGAAAGAGTTCGACATGGCGACCTGGATCTCATGCCGCCGCGACTCATTCGGAACGTAGTCGAGGTCACAGTCGGGGTCAGGATGCTCGAGATTGATGGTCGGATGAACGATGCCGTGGTTCATTGAAAGGATGCAGGCAATCGCCTCGACCGCGCCGGCGGCACCCAGCAGGTGGCCGATCATCGACTTGGTCGAGGAGATCGGGATCTCCTTGGCGCGACCTCCCATGACTCGCTTGATCGCCGCGGTTTCCGACTTGTCGTTCAGCTGGGTGGAGGTGCCGTGCGCATTGATGTAGTCGATGTCCGCGGGCTGGACGTGAGCGTCTTCCAGCGCCTTCGCCATGGCTCGTGCCGGACCGTCCCCGTCCTCCTCGGGCATCACGATGTGAAAGGCGTCGTCAGTCACGGCAAAGCCGATCAGCTCGGCAAAGATCTCGGCCTTGCGCCCCTGGGCGTGCTCCAGCGTCTCCAGCACCAGCATGCCGGCGCCCTCGCCGGGGACGAAGCCGTCACGCTGAGCATCGAAGGGCCGGCTGGCCTTGATCGGGTCCTCGTTGTAGGTGGAAAGCACCTTCATGGCAGCGAAGGAGGCCAGCCCGAAGCGGCATAGATTGGCCTCCGCTCCGCCCGCGAGCATGACGTCGGCGTCACCGCGTTGCAGCACCCGGTAGGCGTTCCCGAGCGCCTGGGTGGAAGCGGCGCAGGCGGTGGTGTCCGTGTTGTTCGGGCCCTCGAGCCCGAACTGGATGGCGATCTGGCAGGAGGCCATGTTCGGTATGACGCGTGGAACAAAGAAGGGCGAGATTCGCTCTGGGCCGCGCTCCCCACGCAGGGCGAAGGCCTCGATCTCTTCTGAGATCTCCTTGAAGCCGCCGATCCCTGTACCCACCTCGCAGCCGATCCTCGTCCGGTCCTCCGACTGCAACTGGATACCCGACTGGTCGATCGCCATCCGGGCGGCGGCGACGCCGACCTGGCTGAAACGTGCCATTCGCTTCGCCTCTTTGAAATCCATGTAGGCCCTCGGATCGAAGTTCTTGAGCTCAGCGACCACCTTGACCGGCAGGTCGGATACATCCACCGAGGTGGCGATCCCGAGGCCCGAGCGGCCCTCGATCAGGCTGTCCCAGAACTCGGCCAGCGTGTTGCCGTTAGGGGCGAGCACCCCCATCCCGGTCACCACGACGCGATGTTCCCTGCGAAGTCCATTTGTCCCCGCCATGCCGTCATGTTACGAGAGGTGAAGCGGGGGCGGCCGAAGCGGGGCTCGAGTTGCTGATCGCCGAGCTGAAGAGGGAAACCACCTGGCGGTCGACGGCGTCGCGGGCCACCCGGATGGCGTTGTAGATGGCACGCGCGTCGGAGCGCCCGTGGGCGATGACGGCCACTCCGTTGACCCCGAGCAGAAGTGCCCCGCCGAACTCGCGCCAATCGGCCCGATCCCGGATCGCCCGAAGCTTGGGCCGCAGCAGCAGGCCGCCGACGGAAGCCACCGGGTCACCCTTGACGCCGTCGCGCATGCTCCGAAAGAGGAACTCGGCGACCCCCTCGGCGGTTTTGATCAGGACGTTACCGGAAAAACCGTCGGTGACGATCACGTCCGCCTTGCCTCTAAAGACATCCTTCCCCTCGACGTTACCGATGAAATTGATACCGGCCTGGGCTCGCAGGAGCGGTTCGGCAGCCTGGACCAGCTGGTTGCCCTTGCCTGGCTCCTCTCCGTTGCTGAGCAGCGCGACCCGGGGTTTGACGATTCCGAGGAGCCGCTCAGCATAGATGCTGCCCAGCACCGCGTATTGCTGCAAATGTTCAGGTTTGGCGTCGACGTTCGCCCCCACGTCCAGCAGAAAGCAGGGCGGTCCGGCCGAGGTGGGGATCGGTGAGCCGATCGCCGGGCGATCGACGCCTGGGATCCGCCGAAAACCGAAGAGGGCCGCAGCCATCACGGCGCCACTGTTGCCGGCACTGACGAAGCCCTTCGCCCTGCCATCTTCTACCATCTGGATGCCCCGAACGATCGACGAGGCCTTCTTGGTGCGGACCGCCTGGGCGGGGTGCTCGTCCATCGCGATCACCTCCGGGGCCTCCTCGATCTCAGCCCACTTCCCGGCACCGGAGGTGGCCAGGGCAGCGTCCACCCGATCCTTGACCCCCACGAAGATGACCTCGACGCCCAGCTCGCGATGTGCCCTGACACCGCCCTCGACCACCTGCTCGGGAGCGAAGTCCCCGCCCATCGCGTCGAGGGCGATCTTCATTAAGCCGGTGTTTGGAATCGGCTAGATATCCAGGTTGCGCACGGTCTTGGCGTGCGTCTGGATGAAATGTTTGCGGGGATCGACATCGTTGCCCATCAGGACGTCGAATATCTTGTCCGCCTCGACGGCGTCATCGACCTCCACCCGCGACAGCATCCGGTTCGCCGGGTTCATCGTCGTCTCCCACAGCTGCTCGGGATTCATCTCTCCGAGACCCTTGTAGCGAGCCACCTCGGGCTTGCCGGTCATGTTCGCCAGTTTCCGGTTCTTCTGCTCCTCGGTGTAGGCGTAGCTGATCTCTTTGCCACGGCTGATCTTGTAGAGCGGAGGCTGAGCAATGTAGAGGTACTTGCCATCGATCACCTGCGGCATGTACCGGAAGAAGAAGGTGAGCAGCAGGGTGCGGATGTGCGATCCGTCGACATCGGCATCGGTCATGATCATGATCCGGTGGTAACGCAGCTTGGCTATCTCGAACTTCTCGCCGATTCCCGTTCCAAGCGCGGTGATCAGGTTGCGGATCTGCTCTGAGGTCAGGATCTTGTCCTCACGCGCCTTCTCGACGTTGAGGATCTTGCCCCGAAGCGGCAGGATCGCCTGGAAGCGGCGGTCGCGGGCGCCCTTGGCCGAGCCACCGGCGGAATCTCCCTCGACCAGATAGATTTCGCACAGGCTCGGATCGCGCTCGGAACAGTCCGCCAGCTTTCCGGGCAGCGTTGCCGACTCCAGCAGTGACTTGCGCTGCACCAGCTCCCGCGCCCGCTTGGCGGCGTCTCGGGCGCGGGCCGCGACCAGGCACTTCTCGATGATCCGGCGTGCGTCGGGAGGATTCTCCTCGAGGTACTGAGTGAAGGTTTCCGAGAATACCGTTTCGACCTGGCCGCGCACCTCCGAGTTGCCCAGCTTGGTCTTGGTCTGGCCTTCGAATTGCGGCTCGAGGACCTTGACGCTGATGACGGCGGTGAGTCCCTCACGGACGTCATCGCCGGTGAGGTTCGGGTCCTGGTCTCGGATCAGGCTGGCCTTGCGCGCGTACTTGTTCAACACCGAGGTCAGCGCCGAACGGAAGCCGGTGACATGGCTGCCGCCCTCGACTGTATTGATGTTGTTGGCGAAGGCGAGCACGTTCTCGGTGAAGGACTGGTTGTACTGGAGCGCCACCTCCACGGTGTTGCCATCGATCTCCCGCTCGGCATGAAGGGGGCGGAGATTGACCCAGCCCTTGTCGCGGTTGAGGTACTTGACGAAGGCGCTGATACCCCCCTCGAAGTAAAACGTGTAGTCGAGGTCGATGCGCTCATCGCGGAGCACGATGGTCAGCGCCTTGTTCAGAAAGGCCAGCTCGCGAAGGCGGTGCGAAACGATATCCCAGTGAAACCCGAGTTCCTCGAAAATCTCCGGATCGGGCCAGAAGCGGATGTAGGTTCCGGTGGTGTCGGTCTTGCCGCTCACCTTGAGGTTGGCCAGCGGCAGACCGCGACGATAGTCCTGGTCATGTTGCTTGCCGTGCCGCATGACGGTGACGTGCAGTTTCTCCGAGAGGGCATTGACGACCGAGAGGCCCACCCCATGCAGGCCTCCGGAGACCTTGTATCCGCCGCCACCGAATTTTCCACCGGCATGC
Organism: Candidatus Dormiibacterota bacterium; assembly: GCA_036403615.1. GTDB lineage: Bacteria > Chloroflexota > Dormibacteria > CF-121 > CF-121 > JALYYC01. The sequence continues at coordinate 14,253 of DASWQQ010000094.1, forward strand.
AGTTTGGTCATGACGACCTCGAGGGCGGACTTGCCACCCTGGTCCTTCATGACGTCGACCGGAATCCCGCGGCCGTCGTCGGCAACCGAGGCAGAGCCGTCGGCGTGCAGCGTCACCTCGATGCGGGTGCAGAAGCCTGCCAGCGCCTCGTCGATGGAGTTGGCTACCAGCTCGTTTACGAGGTGGTGAAGACCCCGGTTATCGGTTGACCCGATGTACATTCCGGGACGCCGTCTGACCGGCTCCAAACCCTCCAGCACCTGGATGGCCTTGGCGTCATAGGCAGACGTCGTTTTTTCCTTAGGATTCAGCAAATCGCGTATTCAAATTGTACCAAACAGGCGTCCGATTTGACCTATGTCGGCGCCTAAGTTTGGGGCGCTCCGACGGGGCTCGGCTGGCCGGCAGGCGGCCGCCAGCGCAGGTCGAGCTGGCGCGCCGCCCGGACCTCGTCCAGCCGGCCAACCGGCGCATAGTGAGGAGCGCTTTTCACCAGCTCGGGGTCGCTCTCGATCTCTCTGCAAATCTGATCGATCGCCTCGATGAAGGCGTCGAGCGATGCCTTTGATTCGGTCTCGGTGGGCTCGATCATCAGCGCCTCGGGAACGATCAAGGGGAAGTAGACGGTGGGCGGATGAAAGCCCAGGTCGATCAGCCGCTTGGCGATATCTTTGGCACCGACGCCGGCGCGCTTCGCGTTCTTTGCCGTGAGCACGAACTCGTGCAGCGAAGGCCCCTCGAAGGCATCGTCGAAGTAGCGACGCAGGTGATGGCGCAGGTAGCTCGCATTCAATACCGCGTCATGGGCCACCTGGCTGATGCCGTTGCCGTACGTTCGGATGTAGGCATAGGCCCGCAACAACATGCCGAAGTTGCCATAAAAGGAACGCACCTTACCGATCGAGTTTGGGCGTTCGTACTCGAAGTAATAGCCCTGCTCGCCGCGCTCGACGGTGGGAATCGGCAGGTAGGGCGTTAGATGAGACGTGACGCCCACCGGTCCTGCGCCCGGGCCGCCGCCGCCGTGGGGAGTTGAAAAAGTCTTGTGCAGGTTCAGGTGGA
>DASWQQ010000095.1:0-6649 GCA_036403615.1 Candidatus Dormiibacterota bacterium
ACTTCGTTCTCGGGGGTGCGCTATCCGAGGGTGGCAACGTGATCAGATGGATTACAGACGGCCTCGGGTTGGGCCACAAGAAGAAGCTCGTGCGTGCCGCCGCCAAGTTGCCTCCCGACGAACATGGCCTGACGATCCTGCCCTTCTGGGCGGGTGAGCGCAGCCCCAACTGGCGCGGCGACGCCCGCGCGGCGATAACGGGGCTGTCGCTTGGCACCCAGCCGGCTGCCATATTTCGAGCGGCAATGGAGGCGATCACTTATCAGCTCGCAATCGTCGCGGACACCATGCGAAGGGCGGTCCCGCGCCCTCGCGCAGTGATTGCCACCGGCGGCCAGCTGATCAACTCCCCAACCTGGACGCAGATGCTGGCGGACGCCCTCCGGCTCAAGGTAATGATGTCGCCGGAGAGGGAGGCCTCCAGCCGCGGCGCCGCGCTGCTCACACTTCATGCTCTGGGCCGTCGTCCGCGGCTATGGCAGGAAGAGCCCGGGCGCGGCCGCGCCTTCAGACCGCGAGCAGCCGCCGTGGCAGCCTACGAGAAAGGTCGCCGCCGTCAGCTGCAGCTCTACAAGTTGCTGCTTCCACCGCCCGGCCAACCTGAACACGCCAGGCCCAGCGGACCCGATGGATCGGCTAGCGCCGCGCTGGGATCAGGCTCCAGAAAGAGGGGTCTTCGAAGCCGAGCCGCCAGACGCTGATTCCCTTCAGTCCGTATTCGTAGAGGAGTGCCAGCTTTCGGCGCAGAGTCTCAGTGCTCTGAATCCAGAGCTCGTGATGCTGGCCGTAGGCGTCGTAGCCGAAGTGCATCTCCTCCTCGACCGGATCGATCACCGGAGTGGCGCCATTAGCCTGGGCGAGCGAGATGGCATCGGCGTAGGAGCTCGACGTCAGTTGCCCGACACCGGTCCAGTCGTGGTAGTAGGTGGGCAGGCCCAGCGTCGCTTTCTCCGGCGGCACGCCCTGCAGCGAATACTCAAGGGCCCGCCGCATCCAGGGCGTGCCGGAGACGGCTCCCGCCGGCGTGACGCCGTTGTGCTCGTCGTAGGTCATGAAGGAAAGGAAGTCGGCAGAGCGAGCCAGGTTGGCGAAGTCGTAGGCACCTGACCAGGTCCGGACGTAGTCGGCCAGCTGCCCGGTTGCCGTGTCGTCTTCGGGAAGACGCGGAATGACAGCGATCGAGAGGTTGAGGCCGGCGGCATGAAAGGCGGCGGCGCAATCTGCGACCAGGGCGGTCAGCAGAGTGCGGTCGGCCAGACGGATCTGCTCGAAGTCCAGCTGGAAACCCGCGTAGCCGTACGTCCTGGCTTCTGTTACCAGGTTCCCCGCGAGAGTGGAGCGGCGGACGGGGTCGGCGATGATGGCGTGGCCCACATCCGGGTCGACGTTGGCGTTGACCACCAGGGGAATGATGGCGATGCCGTTGGCGTGCGCGGCATCGATCACGTCCTGGTGGGCGTAGCCGGTGATTGAGCCATCGGCATTGGCGTCGTACCAACCGGGGCTGACGACGTCGATCTGTTTTACATGGTTCATCAGCGCCGCCTGCCCATCCGGCGTGTTGACGTAATACATCTGGACCATCCGGCCCGGTATCACCTTGGTGATGCTGGTCGGTAGGGTTAGGCTCGCACTCTGCGAAGCGGTGCTGAAGGATCCATCCGCGGCAGTCACGCCGGCGGATACCCTGGCGACAATTCGGTCCGCCGGGTGAAAGCCACCGGCGACCAGCTCCAGGGTCTGCTTGTCCTTCCAGGAGAAGGCGGGGTGACCCGGCATCGCGATGTGGCGCGCGGCGCTGGCCCGATCGCTGACCGGCCGGGAAAAGTGAACCGTCGCGGCGACCGTCAAGGGCTGGTCGGCGTGCAGATTGCGCACTCCGATTGAAATCGTGGCTGAGAGGGGCGGCACCACCGTGAAGGGAGCGTCAAGGTGAAGGCTGCCGGCGCTGAGGACCAGGGAATGAGCGCTTCCCATCGGCATCGGGCCTGGCAGGTCGACCTGCAGCCGGCTCAACGCCCCTTCCGTGGCGGCTTTCAGGCGACGGCCGTCGAGGGAGATATCCCAGCCTGAGGCGTCGACCGGACGGTCGATTTCGACCAGGAGCTTTGGCCGGGGTGAAACCTGTGCGATGACCTGTCCGGCAAGCGGTTTCCCGTCCAGGTGAAGCATGCGGATCCGCACACCCTGGGTGGGAATGGAATTCGTCGAGGGCAGGCCGGTCATCAGAAGGCTGCCTGCCGTCGCCGTCACGATTCCGAGCAACCAGCCAAGACGCATCGCCGGGGCAGTATCCCGGTAGGGGATGCAGTCCGCAAGCCGTGGCCGTGGCACGAACTGAACCTCATCCGTTAACCCCTATTCGGTCGCCGCTGCTATCAGCTTCCCGCTTGAGGAGATCCTTACTGGGGTAGATATCCAGCATGGATCTGCTTGACGTACTTCGCCGCCAGGCCGGCCGGTTCCAGTGCCCTAAGTGTGGCAAGAGCCTCGCCGATTGCCGGCTCGAGCTGGTTGCGCAGGCTGATGCGCAGTCACTCGTGCGGGTAACCTGCGCCCACTGCGAAGACGAGCGGATGATCGCTGTTGCCCTGGCCGCGCCCTCCGACGCCCAGATCGCCATCCCGGTTCGCGACCAGTCGATCGAAGGGCTGGGGCCGGTGATCAGCACCGACGATATCCTCGACGTCCACCTCGCTCTCCATGAATACGAGGGCGATTTGCGCAGCCTGCTGAACCAACCGGCTGAGTAACCGTTCTGTAACAATCTAAAAGGCACCAGCCCAGCGGCTGGATTTGACCCGGGCGGCTGCGTAACATGGGCGCCGTGAAGAGGGGACTTCTCCGTCTTGGCGCCTCATGCCTCGTGGTCTTATCAATGCTGGCCACGAACGGTCTGAGCGCGGTTGCGTCGCAGTCGGTGCCGACCATCAGCCAGCGCAATGGAGCCTGGTCGCGTGATGCCCTGGGCTCCGACCCGATTGACACGATCGGCTCCTCGGGGTGCGCACTCACGGCGGTGGCCATGGTCAGCTCGGCTTTTGGCCAGCAGACGAGTCCGGCGGCGCTCAACCAATGGCTGACGACACATGGGGGCTACATCCAGAACGACTTACTGCTCTGGCGCCAGGCAACAGCCTCCACACACGGCGCCGTCCGCTGGCGCTGGCTCCATGTGCCCGGTATTTCACCGCAGTTGCGGACGGATGATCAGAACATCGAGGATCTCCCCCCGGCCTCGCTGGTCGAGTCCGAGCTGGACGCGGGCAACCTGGTCGTGGCCGAGGTCAGACTTCAGGGGGGCATGCACTTCGTTGTCCTCACCGGACACACGGGAGATACCTTCTACATCAACGACCCCTGGTTCGGAGACAGGACGACTCTCCAGGCGCGCTACGGCAGCTATGGTCAGGCAGTGCACTCAGCCCAGGTCTATACGAGGAGCTGAAGTTTCGAAATCAGGCGGCGGCGGCGAGCCCGCGCTCGTACCCGCTGCCGGCCACACTGGTCCGTTGCTGTAGCAGGGCGCAGAGGCTGCGGAACGTGTCCTCGCGGAAGAGTGCGCGGTCGAGCTTCACAATTTCCTTTTCCACCGCGATCTCGAGCCGGCCGCCGTCCCGGGTGGTGATCTCGCTCATCGCCTTGACTTGGTGCCAGGGCACGAGCCGAGCCGGGCCATTGAACCATGCCATCCCGACCGGGCGGAGTGCAATCCCATCCCGGCTAACTGTTACCTCGACCAATTCGATGAAAAAGCTATGGAAGAGCAGCCCGACACTGCAAGCGAGACCGCATCCCATCGCGATGGCGAGTGCGGCGAACGCACGATCATGGCTCTCTCCGACCTCGACCAGCGACAGAACGAAACCCAGGGCGCAGGCGGCAATGGGGACACCCGGCCAGAGAAGGATGAGACGGTTCAGAGGGCTATCTGGCCGAAAGCTCATAGTGCTATTAGGTTATTGGGCCTATTTGCAGCCAACATTGCGGCCGGCGGCTCGTCACCGGATTGCGACCGCATCGTTGCGGCTACACCGACTTGGGCCGGCGGCAGCACGCCGCCTGTTTAGACTTCGAGGTCCTTGACGTCGAGATCGCGCAGCTCGGTCGGTGCCTCGAGGCCGTTATCGAGAAGGATGCGCAGCAGGCGAAGAACGTAACGCGCACCGTTCAGGTTTACGCCATGGACCCGGGTCAGCGTCTGGATAGCCTGCAGCTTGCGAATATCGCGCTGGGAAAACCGCCGCCGGTTGGTTGAAGTGCGCTTTGGAATTACGAGGCCAAGGTGCTCGTACATCATCAGCGTGCGTGGATGCGTCTGCAGGATCTCCGAGGCAACGCTGATGGTGTAAATGGGCTTGTCTAGAGAGAGGCTCGTGTCGCTGAGAGCCCGCCGGGTCATTCCTTTAGCCAATCCTCAATCCCTTCCGACAGGCTTGTCGGAGTGGTCCGGGCCTTGATCAGATACTCGTGGGCGCCGAGGCGCAGACCTCGCGCGACCAGATCTTCCTCATCGTAGTTAGAAAGGATGATAACTGGAATATCCCGCGTCTTGTCCGCTGCTCGCAATTTGCGCAACACCTCGAGGCCATCCATCTTGGGCAGCCGGATGTCGAGAAAGATGATGTCCGGGTTCAGATCGCCGGCCTTTTTGAGACCATCCTCACCATCGAGCGCGGTGTTGACGCGATAGCCGTCGAGTTCCAGCTTCAGGCGGTACATCTCGAGGACCGAGGGATCGTCTTCCACCAGGAGCACGTCGACGAGGTCGTCGTCTGCCTGGGCCGCCCGGCTCGCACCCGGGTTCCGGCGGGTTTTACTTTCCATAAGTCTCCCTTGGCGCGATGCAGTATAGAGGAACTCCGGCTGCCACGTATTCGCTTACTGCAACGGCGGGCCAGCTGAAATCGGTACGCCCACAGGCTCTGGAGCCCGGAAAAAAATTAAGGCCCTCCGCTGGGAGGGCCCGAAGAGGGGGGCAAGGGAACTGCCACCAACTATACGACAGCGAGGATCACTTGTCAACAGGGCCACTGTCAGATTGCAGCCGGGGCGACTGTCAGTTAAAGGACGGCTCCGCCCATCACATTCAGATCAGACGTCGAGTAGCGAGACGTCGATGTCGCGCAGCTCGGCAGGCCGTTCCACCTGGTGGTCGTGGAGGATCTTTAGCAGCTGCATGATGTACCGGACGCCGGCGAGGTTGACCGAATGCCGGCGGGTCAGCTTCTGGATCGTCTGCAGCTTCATGATGTCCCGCTGGGAAAAGCGTCGCCGGTTAGTCGAGGTGCGGCGGGGCACAACCAGGCCCAGATGCTCGTACATCATCAGCGTCCGGGGGTGCGTCTCGAGCACTTCGGAAGCGACGCTGATGGTGTAGATCGGCTTGTCGAGTGAAATGTTGGTGTCGCGTCGTGCCTCGTGCTTGACGGCGGTTGCCATTCGACCTCCAGTGTCCATGCCCCGCTTTTAGAAGCCGGGTGTGGCGAGGAGTATAGGCAGGCCGGTCAACTTGCTCAACGCAGGATCAGTAAATACATATGAACCGTTGTCGGGCTGAATTGACTCCTGCGAATGGCGCTAAATACCCCAGTTATGCTATAACCTTTACTACCAGGTGCGCTACGGCACCGGAATTTTCCTGGAGGTGCGACATGGGCGAATTTGGCGACAAAGTCGAAGGCGAGATCAAGGAAAAGGGCGGTCAGCTGACCGGGGACAAGAAGACCGAGTGGGAAGGCAAGGCACAGGGCCTTAAGGGCGACATCGAGGGCGCCGGCCGCAAGCAGATGGATGACAAGCCCGCGGAGAGCGACCAGCCCGTTTAGTCAGCGAAGTGCAAAAGCCGGACCTTGCCGTCCGGCTTTTTTTATTGCCCTGCGGGAGGCGACGATTCGGCGGTGGCGGCTTCGGCGGCCGCCGCGGGGGACGCAGCATCGCGCCGAGCGGCGTGATAGCGCGCCTGCACCGGCGGTGCGCCGGCTCCGCCTCTGGACCCGCTGGACCCTCGAACGTGGCTGAGGGTCGACTCGCGCAGGATGAGGAACAGGATCAGCGCGATGGCGAAGAGCAACCAGAGCATGCCAAGCAGCACGGCGACGAAGAGGCCCAGTAGAAAGCCGATCACCGCCACGAAAAAGGCCGCGATGGTGGCAATGTGCATGAACTCGTCCTGCAGGTGATGCCGGGGAAAGAGCTGGCGGAGCCTGGACTCCACCCCTCCCGAGTTCGACCGGCGCCTGGCTGGTTTCGAGCTGGTCGTCCGTCCGACCGGGATCCGATCTGTTGCTGCCAGCGGCGTTGGATCCCCTTCGGGGTCGGCCTGTGGCTTTCCACAGAAGCGGCAGAACCTGGCCCCTTCCTCGATCTGCTTCCCGCACTCGCGACAGAACACGGGTCTCCCCCTTCATCCGGACTTTCGGCTCCGGCCCATTATACGGAGGCAGCAGAATCGTTTCCCTCCCCGTAACCAAATGCGCAGCCAGCCCGTTTGACCGGCTGGGAGGGGAGTCCTGAGGAACAATGTTCAACAATCGAACTCCGTTTACGTTACAATGTGGCAGTCAGGTTTCTGTAATGGTCAACGTTTCAGTCTTCGAGGTCTGATTTGATTAGCATTCGTCATTCGTCACCCCGCCTCGATCCTGGC
>DASWQQ010000096.1:0-1537 GCA_036403615.1 Candidatus Dormiibacterota bacterium
GTCTCAGGATGCTACGCTCGAATCAGGTCAGACACTATGCCGTTCAGCTTTGAAGGTGGCTTTGCACTCACGAGGCCCGATCGTCCTCCATGCCTTCCGACGATGGTTAGTTCGTCATTCTGGCCGGGAAATGGTTCAAGCCGACCTGACCGAACCAACTCTCCTCCGGGGACATCCTGGAGGCCCTGTGATCGCCGTCGAGGAGGATTGCTGCTGATCATCGTCTCGTGATCCCCTCCGGTCGAAATCTCGCCATCTCCGGCGCCTCATTCCACCCCGCCGCGGCTTCCTCTCCACTTCGAGCGGCTCGTCTCCTCCGCTACGCTGACCTCTCCGACACCCTTGTCGACCGGCAGCAAGAAGCATGGACAGCTCAATGAACCGCTTGGCAATGCGAGCCGCCTACGGCGCAGGCCAGCTCTCCCGCGTCGCATGGTTTGTCGGGCACGCCCTGACCATGAGCCGCCTCGCGCAGAATGCGCGGCAGGAAGGCGAGAGCACTCGGCCTCGCGCTCGGACCACAGCCCCCTTGCCGAATCTTGATCGTCTGTATGCAGACATGGCTGCGCTCTTCCGGCAGGACCTCGCCAACGTGGAGGCTGGTCTCTACCCCTTGCCGGCCGACCATGACGGCCCACTTCTGACCCGGCTTAACCGCTCGGGCCTGTTTTTCGAAGATTTGCCTGCGGTGCACCGCCGCCGGGAGAGCGGGGGCCACAGCGAGGTGCTGAGTGAGGAAACTCGCGGCAAGCGCCCCCGCTACTACCTCCAGAACTTCCACTTTCAGTCCGGTGGTTGGATGACGGACGACTCGGCCCAGCGCTACGACACGCAGGTTGAGGTGCTCTTCTATGGAACCGCGAGCGCCATCCGACGGCAGGCGTTACCGCCGCTGTCCGAGGTCTTTGCCGGGCGTGATCAGCGGGGCCTGAGGCTTCTCGATGTGGGTTGCGGCACCGGGCGCTTCCTTGATCTCGCCAAGCAGTCTTGGCCGCGTCTGCCGTGTCTCGGGCTCGACATGTCAGAGGCCTACATCAGAGAGGCAAAGCGTCATCTGAAGCGTTGGGGATGGACTCAGCTGATCGTGGCCAATGGCGAAGCTGCCCCTGTACCGGACGCCAGTCAGGACGCGGTGACCAGCATCTTCATGTTCCACGAATTGCCGCCGCAGGTTCGCCGCACTGTGTTCGGTGAGTTCGCCCGCATTTTGAAGCCCGGTGGTCGCCTTGTCGTTGTGGACTCGCTCCAGCGGGGCGATGTGCCGGATTACGATGGGCTGCTCGAGCTCTTCCCGCAGAACTTTCATGAGCCCTACTATGCGGGATATATCGAGGAGGATTTCGACGCGATCGCGCGAGATTGCGGCCTGATGCACACCCGCAGCGTGAAGGCCTTCATCTCCAAGGTTATGATCTTCGACAAGGAAGCTTGACTATATATTGCGATAAAACTTGCTGAATAGCGAGGGATGACCTCCGGAAAAGCCGTACATTCCGCCTAATACGTGGGTTTAAATCGGACCTCAAGGCGGGATACA
>DASWQQ010000097.1:0-19542 GCA_036403615.1 Candidatus Dormiibacterota bacterium
CGTGCGGTCCGTAGTGGACGGCGTCGACCCAGAGCCAGGCGCCCGCATCGTGGGCAAGCTGCCCGACCGCCTTGAGAGGCGGGATCGTTCCGACCGCATTGGATGCGTGCGTGACCGCAACCAGTCGGGTGCGCTCGTTGATCTGGCGCTTCAGGTCGCCCATGTCAAGCCTGCAATCGGGCTTAGTGATCTCCGCAAAGCGAACTCGAACGCCTTGCTCCTGCAGCGCCAGCCAGGGGGAAACATTGCCGTCGTGTTCGAGTCGCGTCACGACGATCTCATCGCCCGGCTGGAACTCGCGTGCCATTGCGCGGCTGAGGGCGAAGGTAAGAGTCGTCATGTTGGCGCCGAAGACGATCTCGTCGGGTCCGGAGGCATTGACAAAGGTGGCAGCGGCACGGCGTACCTCGTCGATGCGAGCATCCGATCGGGCGCTGGTGGCGAAGACGCCACCGTGGTTAGCGTTCATCGTCTGCCAGTACTCAGCCGTTCGGTCGATCACCCGCTGCGGGACCTGTGTCCCGGCCGGGTTGTCCAGGTACACGACGGGCTTGCCCTCGACGCGCAGGCCGAGCGCGGGAAACTGCGACCGCACGGCCGCAAGGTCCAGGTCGATTGCGGTCGGAGTGGACATGTTTCCGATGCTACCCTGCTCGGCCCCCCGGCAGCTCCGTTTCAACTGGCTGGCGTATGAAGCGCGTCTCTACGCCCACTCTTTGAAAGCCCAGCCGTTCGTAGAAGTGCTGAGGCCAGTCGAAAAGATCCGCTACCAGGAAGGTAAAGGAGCAGCCACGCAACGATTCAAGCACGGCAGTGAGGAGTTGCCGGGCCAGGCCGCGACGGCGGAAGGGTGCGAGGGTCTCGACGAACTCGATCTGCGCGGCGGAGCCTTCCCGGCGGACTTCGCAAAATGAGGCCGGGCTAGCTTCGACGAAGGCGCACCAGTAGCTGGTCTCGACCACGGCGGCTGTCATCAATTGCTTGGCGATCGCCTGCTCGGCGATCAACTTTGTGGGCGCCCACGATTCGATCTCCCTGCGGCGACCCGGCTCGTAGCCGGCCCAATCGACCTTTGACACCCCGCGAGGGTCGACCTGTCGGTCGGGCATGCGGTGGCGTGCCATCACGGCGAAACGCTCGGGCCTGAAAGCAATACGACGAAATTCCGGCAGCAACCGATCGGCAGCGTGCTGGTTGTCAACGTTCACGCGTCGATAGGAGATACCGGTAGGCCCCTGGATGCGTTCGCTCTCCGCTTCCAGCTCGTCAGCGGTCGCCGACTCGAGTTCGCTGTCAGCAAGCAGGTAGTTCAGGTCGGGAGCAGAGCTAAGCGTGCGATTGATGAGCGCGCGGCCCCATCGAAATGGGACGACCTCTTCGGCGCAGCGTTGATCGATGGCTCGCATGAAAGCGATGGCGCGCTGCCACTCATCCACGGCCTGGAAGTCCACTAGCGGACATCGAGCTGGATGGTGTGATACCCATCAGCACCGTTAGGCAGGGTCGGCGCGGATGCTGCGGACTGGAGGTTACCTTCGCCGTCGCGGGCGCGGACCCGGACGTTGTAGTGGCCGGCGCTGAGGGCGGCGCTCACGTGCCAGAAGCGCCAGGAATAGGGCGAGAACTCGTCGTCCAGGGCGGCGCTCTGCCACTGTCTGCCGCCGTCCAGGCTCAGATCGACCCCACCGATACGACGTGAGCCGGCAAAGGCGATTCCCGAGATGCGGACGGTTCCGGCCGCGAGCGCCGCACCATCTGCGGGGCTGTCGATGCGCGACATGGTTTTCACGGTGGCCTGTTCGTCCCAGCCGTTGTTCTCCCAGTAGCCAGGCTTGTCTGCCGCCGACAGCCTGATGCGAGTAACCCATTTCGGCTGTTTCATGCCGTAGTGCCCGGGGAATATGAAGCGCGCCGGATAACCGTGTTGTGGGGGTAGTGGACTTCCGTTGAGGTGCGTCGCGAGGAGGTGGTCGGCGGTCAAATCTGACAGCCTGATGCTCTCCGTATATCCGTCTGCGCTCTCCATCAACATCCACCTGGCGTCCGGCGGCACAGTGGTAAGCGCCAGCACGTCCCGGACCCGCGGACCCCGCCAGACACCGTTGCTGATCAGGGTGCCCCCGACGTCATTGCTGATGCACTCCAGCGTCAGTTCCAGCTGCTGCGCCGGGAGCGCCAGAAGCTGCTCGTAGGTCAGATTGCGGGTTGGGAGAACCAGGCGCCAGCTCGAGCCGTCCACGACCGGATCGCCTCCCAGGTTTTTCGATACAACGTAGAAATCAGAGACGGCGGTTATCTCTGTGCTCGCGCGGCTCCCTTCCTTCATGGCGAGGGCAGTAATAAAGCGGCGCACCTCGACGAAGCCCACCCCGAAGACCGCGATGCCCACTGCGCCAAAAAAGAGGTTGCGCAGGAGAATCCTGCGCTCGGCATCCTCCCCCGCCGGCTCGTTCAGCCGCCTGAGGAGCGCCTCACTGACCGGCACTATCCCGGCGAGCAGGAGAACCTCGAGAACGATCCCGAGCAATGCATCGCCAGGCGTCGCGGCAATCAGGGCAAGTAGCCCGCTCACGACCGCAACCAGCGCAGTTAAGGCAAGGTTGGCGTGCCTGGGCAGCCGACGGGTCAGCAAAACCGCGGCCAGGCCGTAGGCCAGGACGATTACCAGGGTGGCCATCACCAGGAGCAGGGGACGCGCCACAACTCCAAGCACCTTGAGGAGATTTTCAAAGGCGCTGAGGGGGAGGATCTTGACGAGCAAGTAGCCGGCCTGCTCCGGCAGTAGCGGAATGCCGATCAGCGCGTGAGCCAGGTAATCGAGGCCCAGCCCCAGCGCACCAGCACAGAGGCCGGTGATCAGTGGACGATGCTGGAGTGGTTTCAGCGGGGAGCGGTCCGGCGGACCCCGTTGTAGATCAAGCCGAGGCCGAGAATTGCGACAACGAGCCCGATCAGGAGCCACATCCGCTGGCCGGACATGAAGCTCCCCGGGAGGATCCCAACGCCTTGCAGAATCCAGACGCCCCCGGTCAGGAGCGCGACGACTCCAAGCACCAGGCTGCCGGTCTTCACATCATTACACTACGCGCTCGGGTTGCACATTTCCCGGGCGAACTGCGATCAGGGAGACAGCGCGAGGCCGGTCAGCTGGTTCAGGCTTCGGCGGCGACGGCCTCCGGTGCCACGATCTCAGCCTTGCCGGTGCGTCCACCGGCCTCGACCTTGGCCAGCGCCAGCTGACCTATGTTGAGACCCTGTATGGTCGCCAGGTCGCCCAGCGCGCGTAGGAAGTACTGCCGGCGGCGTCGCTCGATGACGCGGCCGAGCTCGTGCTCCATCGCCTGGATGCCCTCGATGAAGGTAATTCGGAAGGGATCCGTGATGCGGGCGCGCTGCGGGCCCAACTCGTCCTGGACCATCTTCTTCGCGTCTCCCGAAAGACCCTCGTTGGTCACGACGACACCCTCGGCTGCCTTGATCCGGGAAATCTTGGCGTTGAAGGCGTAGGCATCCGCCAGGTTGAACTCGCGGTCCTTGAGCACGACGAGGACCAGGTCCCCGCTCAGGTCGAGCACGACGTCGGTTCCCGCCGGACCTGCATCGACGATCACCTGCTCACGACTCACGCCGAGCTTTGAAAGCACTCCGCTTGCGAGCGTCGTCATCCAGCGTCCCCTGTCATTGAGGCTGGTCGCACGATCCGTTGGCATGATGACCTGGTCGACCCTCTCCTCGTTTAGGGGCCGCCCGCAGGCGCATTTCATCCAGTCCGGGGCCATCTTCTGCAATTTGTTGGGATCGTCGGTGCGAAGCACGGCATTGCCGGTCCGCGAACAGACGATCACGTACTCGGACTGGATCAGCCCAAGCGTGCGCAATTCGCCAAGGCGGCCGGCAACCGCAGTGCCCTGCGCCTCACCCAAAACCTTGGGGAGATCGGACACCGTCAAGGAGCCGACTCGCTCGAGGTCGCGGATGAGGGCACGGATTTCGGGAGTGGTGAAGGCAGCCATCGCCTGACTCTCTTCTGTGGAGGGCTCGAAACTTGCCTGCCGCGACTTCCGGATCGCTTCGAAGTTGTGACTGGTGACCGGCGTCAGGACCGGCCAGGATGAGGGGGTGCCGACTTCCTGTCCGATGGCCTCCTGCGCTGCCGTACGGATTCGCTTGAGGAAGTCCGTGCGGACCTTCTCACTACCGGCCCGGTAGGCCACGCCCACCTCGACGAAGGCGGGCTTGGCCGCGTGCTCCAGATCCATGAAGTGCATGTCATCCGAGCGCAGCTCGCGAAGGGTTGCCGACCCCGGACGACGGACCCGCAACCAGCCAACGATTGGAGCCGAGCCCATGAAGAGCTCGCCCTCGTCGGCGGCGGACCAGCTCTTGGTGACGTCGAACTGAAGAAACTTGTTGAGGAGGTCAAGCGTGAAACTGATGCCGGCGCTGTCGAAGATCGCTTCGCGGGCACGGTACAGCACGCCCATGAAGTCCGGGCCGTTTACCCGGGAGACAATGGTCCAGAACTGGTCGGTGGTCGGTGCGATCTCAAGGCGGCGGACTTCCACAAGCAACATCGTTTCTGGGCTCCTCAAAGAGTGATACGGTGAACGACTCACGCGCGGCAGACCGCCAACCAGCACCTCCCCAGGCGGGTGAGCGGCATGGGCAGCTTAGGACCCCGCAAACGCCTTTGTCAAACGCTTTCACGCTCGCATGTACTGATAGCTCCGCATCGCCACTGGTTGGCATACTGTGGCGGTGACGGAGCGAGACAGACTCGATGCGGCGCTTCGAGCGGCCGGCCTGAAATTGAGCCCGTCGGAGGTCGCCGCGCTTCTCCCCGCCTGGCGCCGTTACAGGGGCCTGGTCGAAACCTTCCTGCAGGCCACCGCCGACAACGGCCCACTCGGGTGACGCCGCAAGAAGTCAGCCGGCAACCTGTCCGGCGGCTGGTGCGCATGCTGCGCTCGGGGCGCATCTCTGGGCCGGAGCTGCTGGAAATCTACCTGGCTCGGATATCGGCCAGCGCCAGCCTCAAGGCTTTCATCACGGTAGACCCGGCCACTGCGCTCGCGCAGGCGCGCCGCTCGACCTCCCGGGCCGCTGCGAGCAGGAAAGGACCGTTACAGGGCGTGCCGGTGGCGGTCAAGGATCTGTTTGCCACGAGGGACCAGCGCACCACCGCCGGCTCGAAGATACTTCGTAACTGGCGGCCTGCAGCGGACGCGACCGCGGTCGGCCGGCTGCGCCAGGCGGGGGCGGTGGTGGTGGGCAAAACCAACCTTCATGAGTTCGCTTATGGGGTGACCAACAGCAATCCCTGGTGGGGCGTCGCCCGCAATCCCCTCGCCACTGACCGAATACCGGGAGGCTCGAGCGGCGGGTCCGCGATCGCGGTCGTCGCCGGTCTGGCAGCGGCCGCCGTCGGCTCCGACACCGGCGGCTCGATCCGCATTCCAGCCGCCCTCTGCGGCTGCGTGGGACTGAAGCCGACCTACGGCGCGATACCACTGGACGGAGTCATTCCACTGGGCTGGTCGCTCGACCACGCCGGTCCGTTGACGCGAACGGTCGACGATGCACGACTGCTATTCGAGGTCATGTCCGGCCGCCAATTGAAGCCAGCGCCCGCACTCGCCGGGCTCCGGCTGGGGCTGGTGCGGGGTCGCCTTCTAGACCGGGTGCAGGCCGGGGTAATCGAACGGGTCGAAGCCGGCGTGGCGACGCTTGGCCGGAGGGGATTGAGAGTGCGCGAAGTCCGGATCCCCGAACTGGAATGGACCGTCGCCATGCAGCTGATCACGCTGCGGGCCGAAGCGACCGCCCTCCACGCGCGCTGGCTGCGGCGGCGGCCCAAAGCCTACGGCAACGATGTCAGGATCCGACTTCAACTGGGTTCACTCGTCTCCGGGTCGGAGTACGCCAGCGCTCAGCGTGCCCGGCTTCGCCTCAACCATGCCCTGCGGGAGGTCTTTGCCCGCGTCGACCTCCTGGCGCTGCCTACCACACCAATGGTGGCGCCACCGATCGGGCTGAGAGCGATGCGCTGGCAGGATGGCGAGGAGCCCGTTGACGGAGCGCTGGTGCGTCTGACCCAACCATTCAACCTTTCCGGGGTGCCCGCACTCTCAGTCCCGTGCGGCACGGTTGACGGGCTGCCGGTCGGGCTGCAGCTGGTCGCCCCCTGGCTGGAGGAATCGCGCCTGCTGGCCGTCGCGGCACTACTCGAGTCGCTCCAGGCGGACGGCCAGGCTGACTAGTAGATAAAGCCGATCAGCGGTACCGTACCCGGCATTATGTGCCGGTAGCTGACCCGACCCCAGCCACCGCCCTGGACGCCGTAGTAGTTCATCTCACTGACCAGCCAGCTGCCGTCGGAATAGACCTGCTCGACGTAAGCCACGTGACCCCAGTAAGGCGATTCCCAGGTGACCATGATGGCGCCCACCCGCGGTGTCGGGCCCTCGGGCCGGCCGTATGCGCGGGCCCGGCCGAACCATTGCCAGGCGTTGCCGCCCCAGGGGGCCGCCCGCCTCGAGTTGACGTACCAGGTGCACTGGCCGAAGGGATAGTAACCTCCGCCGCTCGAGTAGACCGGCTGGACCAAAAGGGCTCGCTTACCCGCATTGACGGTGTGCGCGACGGGCTGCGGCACCGAGGCCGGTTCCGGCCCGACCCCGAAGGGCACCATCAGGTAGTCACCAACCGGCAGCGTCTCGGGATGCCTGAGCAAGTTGAACTCGACGATCGCATCGGATTCCGCCCGATACTTCGAGGCGAGCGCTGCCACGCTATCGGTCGATGCGACTTTCACCAGGACTCCGTCAATCGGTGGGACCAGCACTTCCTGACCGCCCTTGAGTTGGTCGACCAGAGCGGGATTGGACCAGAGCAGCGTGTTCACGCTCAGTCCGTATTTGGAAGCCACGGCGCGGAGCGTGTCCCCGCCCACCGCCTGGTAATGAACGATGTCCCGGTGTTTATCCGAGCTTGGCGGCGTCGCCGGGAGAGCCGGGACCACCATCGCGCCGCTCATCGACCAGCCGACCCCGTCTACGGCGCGGCCGAACTGCGCCTGCGCCACCGGGGTCCCGGGAAGGTTGCCATTGGCCAGGGCCGAAGTAGCCCCCACCGGCATATGAAGCATTACCCAGGGCATCGCCACGGCCATCACGAGTACAGCCGAGTGTGTAGCGAAGCGCGGCGCAGCGTATTTCAGCGACGTCCCCCTTTCCCCTCCCTGAATTGGCCACCGGGCGCGGCCTACAAGGAGACAAACTGGCCGAGCGAGGCGCGCTTGCGTCGCCGTGGAGGGCTCTCACCGCCTCGTCACCGCCGCGTTACCGGCGGGGCGTAACCAAAGCCGAGATCGGCAGCGCCGGAGGATACAACTTACAATGCCGCCATGGCCGTTCCGGCCGGTGCCTCGGGACGTGAACTGCTCGAGGCCGCGCTCCGTGGCACAGCTGGAGCGATGCCGGAGCCTCCCTACCCTCGGCTGCTCAAGATGCGTTTCACCGGAGTTGGGGAAGGCACAGCAAGCTTCGAGATGCCGGTGTCGACGGATCACTACAACCCCAACGGCGTCGTGCACGGCGGTGCTATCACCTCTATTGCTGACAGCGCGATGGGCTTCGCGGTCTTCAGCACCCTTGGACCTGGAGAAAACTTCACCACGGCTGAGATCCACGTCAACTTCCTCAAGCCCGCGACCGTGGAGTCGGGAACGCTGCGGAGCACAGGGCGGGTCATCCATCGTGGAAGGCAGGTCGCCGTGGCGCAGGCTGAGGTGACCGACGGACAGGGACGCGTGATCGCCTCGGCGAGCTCGACAAACCTTGTCCTACCCCGGCGCCAGCAAGCCGCCCCCTGAGCCGCCATCGTCTTCAGCGCCCCGCTCCCTCCACTCGAGCTTTACTGATGAGCTCGGTTTCAAGGCCAATCCACCAGGCCGCACTCGCCTGCCCCGAGATCGATGAGGCAGTGCATCAACCGCAATCCTTAGCTATCAGGGACGACGGGCGAGCAGCGCCTCGACGCAGGTGGCCGGGGTGGCGCTCCACTCAGCCAGCCGGATCAAGGGGGTGACCGTGGGGCCGTGGAAATCATCCCCGCCGGTCGCCACCCAACCGTATGAGCTGGCACGGTCCGCAAAGCGCGCCATGGCCGCGAGGCTCGTTGGACCGTAGGGATCTTCGGGCACCTGGGGGTATGTGACCTCCAGGCCCTGCACGCCGGCGCTGGCGCAACTATGAAAAAGCACCTCGAGGTCTTCAACATGGTCGTATACGCCCGGGTGAGCCAGGACGGTGACGCCCCCGGCGCCCGCGATCAGGGCTACGGCATCTTCGAGTGTGAGGTCCCGGGCTCGAGCAACGTTGGCGCGACCCCCCGGGCCCATCTCCCGATAGAGTTGCTCGCGAGCAACTCCCGGGTTGAGCGCTTCCACGGCAGAAACGATGTGCGGCTTACCGACGTTTCCCCGGGCTCGGCTGCGCACCGCCTCCCAATCGACCCGGTAGCCGAGTTCGTTGAGCCGGTCGACCGTTTCCCTTTTCTGTGCCTCGCGCGCCTCACTTGCCCCCTCGAGACGAACCCGCAGGGTTTTGTTCGCGAGATCGAAACCATAACCGAGCAGGTGAGCTTGCACCAGGCCCCGCTCGGGTTGGTCCTCGATGGAGAGCTCGACTCCGGCCACCATCTGGACGCCATGCCCGGTAAGCCCGCCGATGGCATCGACTCCGCCGAGGGTGTCGTGGTCTGTCAGGGCTATCACTTCGAAGCCGGCGCGGGCGTGGGCGACTACCACTGCTTCAGGGGTCAGCTCACCATCGCTGAAGGTGGTATGAAGGTGCAAATTCGCCCGTCCGCCGGCCCTTACCGCCAATCCTTCGACATCTTATGTGGTAGCCGGATTCGGCCCGTTTTTGACGCGGCCGTGTTATAAACGGTGCGCGCTCCTATGAGTCCTGATCGGCAGTCCTCCCTCAGCCTCGTCCGCCGGATGGTGGTTGCGCACCTCGACCGGCCTCTTGCCGAGGTCATCGATCGCGCCCTGCAGTGCCTCATCGAATCGCTGGATGCGCGGTCTGCCTTCCTTGGACAGGTCGACGAAGGTTCGCTCGAGATCCTCGCCGCAGCCTCGGTATCGGATACGCCTCTTAAGCGGGGCCTGCGCTTTCCACTGGAAGATACCTTTCTTAGTGCGGATGGCCGCGACGGCGCAGTGATCAACCTGCGGGACGCGAGCAAGCAGGAGCCCTTCAAAACCCTGTTGATGCGACGTCAGCTTGGAATCATCAGCTACCTTGGCGTCTCAATCGCAGGCGGCCTGGGCGAACCGTTCGGCACCCTTGCCGTGATCGGCAAGGGCCCGCGGGTCTTCACCGAGCAGGACCAGGATCTTCTCCAGGTCGTTGCGGGACTGCTCGCGCCACGGCTGATCCAGGAGGAGAGCTCTCACCTGAGCGGCCGAGCCCGGGCGCCCGTCTCAGTGGTGCGGCTGGCCTCGCACGATGTCAAGGAGCCGCTTGCGATCCTGCGTGGCTACGCCGACATGTTGACCAATAACGAAATACCCGCGGACCAGATGCCGCTCGTGGCTCGGCGGCTAGCCATGCAATCGGAGACACTGATGCGCGTCGCCGACCAGGTGCTATTGCTCTCCCGTCTGCCTCTCGAGCTGGCCTTCACGGTGCGGGTATCGCTGGTGGACGTAGCGCAGACGGCCGCCCACCGGATCCGGGAGCGGATGGCCACCGCGGGCATGCAGCTTCGGCTGCAGTTCGACGCGCATGGTGAGGTCTGGGGCGATGTCGCCCTGCTCGAAGCCGCTCTCGATGAGATGCTGCACAACGTCTTCAAGCATGCCCGCACCGCCACGGTGGTCCAGCTTCGGCTGCGCCAGGCAGACGCCGACCGGGTCCAGCTCATCGTCAAAGACGACGGCCCGGGCATCAGCGCCGAGCGCCTCGCGGAGCTCTTCGGGCCGCTGCCCTCAGAAGATGAGCAGCCCGAGCGCGGCCAGGGATTGGGTGTCTACCTCTTGCGGCGGGTGGCAGCGGCCCACGGAGGTCGCGCCTGGGCGAACAGCCTCGAGGGCAAGGGTACGACCTTTTACCTCGAACTTCCTGCCGCCTCACCTGACGGCGACAGCGTGCGCGCCTCGGTCGGAAGCCAGGCCTCCGCCTGATCAAGACGCCTCGTAAGTCGGCGCCTCAACGCACGAGCCGGTGCGATGGAGCGCCGCCGGAGGCGCTGCTCGCCGGAATCGAGGAGTTCAACCGCGGAGAATTCTTCGAACAACACGAAACCCTCGAAGCGATCTGGATCACGGAACCGGATTCGGTGCGTTACCTGTACCAGGGGATTCTCCAGCTGGGGGTTGGTTTCTACCACTGGCGCAGGGGAAACTGGCACGGCGCCGTTACCAAGCTCCGCCAGGGGATGGAAAAGCTGGACCCGTACCGGCCCGCATGCATGACGGTGGACGTCGAACGCCTGGTGCGGGAGACCGCGCCACTTCTTGCCGAACTGCAACGCCGCGGAAGGGACGACCTCGCCCCCTTCGGCGAGGCGTCGCTACCGAGGGTTCATCGTCTAGCGGCCTCGTGACCAGCATTGGCGAGGCGAAGACCGAGCAGGTCAGCCCCCGATCGCCAGCCAGGATCGCCCTCCTCGATGCTGTTCTGCAGCGCACGTAAGGCGGCCGGAGTATCAAGATCGTCCTGCAGGGCGGCCACCACCCGGGCTTCTGCGCCGCCGCCGGCTTTACCGCCGGCCTGGACTGCCCGCGCTCGCGCCTGGCGGACCCAATCCTCCGCGGCCAGCATCTCCGACTCGCTGTACTCCCAGGGCTCGCGGTAGTGGTGGCGCAGTAGCGTGACCCTGATCGCGTCCGCGTCGAAACGCGGCAAAAGATCGCGGACGAGCACCAGGTTGCGCAACGACTTGCTCATCTTTTCTCCCTGGTAGCGCAGCATGCCGACATGCATCCAGGTTCGTGCAAAAGGCCTCACCCCGGTAACCGACTCCGATTGCGCGATCTCGCTCTCGTGGTGGGGATAGATCAAGTCGGCCCCACCACCGTGGATATCGACCTGCTCGCCGAGATGCTCTAAGGCCATTGCCGAACATTCGATGTGCCATCCTGGGCGACCCTCACCCCAGGGACTTTCCCAGCGCGGTTCATCCGCAGCGCTGACCTGCCAGAGAAGAAAATCGAGCGGGTCCTGTTTGAGGGGATCATTGGGATCGGCGCCGCGATGGGCCGAGAGCCGGGCCATCTCATCCCTCGGCAGCCGGCTCAAGCGCCCGTAGTCGGTGACGCTGTTGACGCGAAAGTAGACATTCCCCTGGCGAACGTAGGCATGGCCCTGCGCCACCAGGCGGCTGACCAGTTGGACAATCCCGGGTATCGTTTCGCTCGCCCGCGGAAAGACGTCAGGCGGGGATACGTTGAGCGCCGCCATGTCCGCCTGGTAGAGCGCGGTTTCGGTCGCGGCCAGCCGGTCCCAGGTCGTACCGAGCTGGCGTGATCGTTTCATGATGTCGTCGTCGACGTCGGTGACGTTTTGCACGTAGCGAACTGGTAGGCCCCCAAACCGAAGGGCGCGAATCAGGACATCGAAGGCCACGTAGGTGAAGGCATGGCCGAGATGGGTCGTATCGTAGGGAGTAATTCCGCAGACGTAGACGCCGATCGGGTGGTCGCTTAGCAGCAGCGGTTGCAGGCTCCGCGTTTCGGTATTCCACAGCCGCACCCGGTGATCTTAAGCGGCCCATCTTTCAAGAAAGCAGTGGCCCGGAGCGTTGCACCGGTGTGAAACCCAAAAGGACCTTGCCGCTGGAGCAACTGGGGATCGCGCTTGTGGGTGCGCTGGTTGCAACCAGTCTGGTGGTGCTGGCCCCGGCAGTTGCCGGCCGCCTGCGACCGGTGGCCAGCGAACCATCGCCCACCCCTTCTTTCGAACCGAGCCCGCCGCCGGCCGGGGTCCTCCTCCCCGAGGAACTCGATCGGGACCTCCAGGGCGTGATGATCCTCGTCAATGACCGGAGCTTCGGGACGGCATTCCAGGTCGACTCCAGGGGTTCATTTCTGACCGCCGCCAGCCTCGTCGCTGGAGGTAAACCGCTACGTCTGGTGGACAACACGGGCGGCAGCCACCCGGTCCGTGTTATCGGGATTGACAGCAGCGCCGGCCTCGCTGAGGTCCAGGCGGACGCCGGCGGCGCGGCCCTTACGTTTGGTGACTCGGCAACGGTCAGGAGCGGGGACTCGCTCGTCATCCTGGCGAGCGCTAAAGTGGTCAACCTTCGAGCCGCCACTCCTGCCGTTGTTGCCCGGGCGGACAGCGAGTCGATCACCGTTCGAGCCGACGACCTGCCCGGCGAGTACGGCGGTCCCGTGGTGGGCCCTGGCGGTACCGTTCTCGGCGTCTTGACGGGACACGCCACCGTGCTTCCGGCCAGCGTGGCGAGCCTCGACCTGGCGCAATGGCGCAGCCGGCCCGGCGAGCTGGCTCCACTTGCCGCGCTGCCGCCCGACCTGGTGCTTCGAGGCAGCGGGGATACGACCACGCCCTCCGCAGGCCTGGCGCTTACCTCGATCAACCCCACCCGGGCATCGAGCGCGCAGACCACGCAGGTCAGCCTGAACGGCAACGGCTTCCTCGCCGGGGGCGCGCTCTCCGTCCGCTTCGTTCCGGTAGCCAGTCCGAGCGGCACCTTCTTGGGCTCGAGCCCCACGGTTGTCAGCTCCTCTGTGATCACAGTGAAGATCCCGGCGGGCTCGCCGGCGCAGGACTATGTCGTCGAGTTGACCAACGGAGACGGCTCGAGTGTGAGCTCCCGAGCTGCGTTTACAGTCACGCCCTAGGCTGGCGCCGCTAAGCTGAGCGCGTGAACTACGGCAGCAAGATGATCGCTGAATCCACCCTGGAGGCAGTCGACAACGACTACCCGGACCGCGATTACGAGGTCCACTTCAGCATCCCGGAATTTACCTGCCTTGCGCCGCAGTCAGGATTTCCAGATTTCGCCGTAATCGACATCCGCTATATACCGGACCAGAAGCTGGTTGAACTCAAGTCTCTCAAGCTCTACATCAATAAGTTCCGTGACCAGGAGGTCTTCCATGAGGGCGCGGTCAACCGCATCCTGGACGACATCGTGAGGCTGATCCAGCCGCGCTGGATCGAGGTGGTGGGAGACTTCAACGTGCGCGGCAACATCAAGACGGTTGTCACAGCCAGGCACGTCGCGAAGGGCTTTGAGCGCGGCGGACCCGCAGACCTCCAGGCCGGCGCCCAGGCATAAAAAGCCGGCCCAGCCATAGAAATCATCTATGAATACAATTGATATGGTTTTGCACTGTTCCCAGCCATCCGCCCGAGGAGATCTTGAATGAAGGTTGAGCAGCGTCCCGCCGAACGCAAGTCCGGGGAGGCGCTTTCCGATAAGGCGACGCTGCTGTCGCTCTACCGGGAGATGCTCCTGATCCGTCGATTCGAGGAGAAGACGGCGGAGATGTACCAGATGGCGAAGATCGGCGGCTTCTGCCACCTCAACATCGGTGAGGAGGCGGCCATCGTGGGCACCATCTCGGCGCTGCGTCCGCAGGACTACATCTACAGCAATTACCGCGAGCACGGTCATGCCCTGGCCAAGGGCGTCGGTGCCGGAGCGGTGATGGCGGAGCTATTCGGTAAGGAGACGGGCACCTCGCATGGACGTGGAGGCTCGATGCACCTCTTCAGCCAGGAGCATCGCTTTTACGGCGGCTACGCCATCGTCGGCCAGGCGCTACCGCTTGCCTGCGGTACCGCCTATGCAATCAGCTACCAGGACAAACCAGAGGTAGTGATGAGCATCTTCGGCGACGGTGCCACCAACATCGGGGCCTTCCACGAGTCCCTCAACGCGGCCAAGCTCTGGCATCTACCGATCGTCTTCGTCTGCATCAACAACCAGTACGGGATGGGCACCGCGGTCAAGCGTGCCTCGGCCGTTACCGAGATCTGGAAGAAGGCCTGTGCGTACGACATGACAGGCGAAAGCGTGGATGGGATGGACGTGCTTGCGGTCCGCAGGGTGGCCGATCAGCTGGTCGCCCAGGCCCGCGAGAAGCGCGAGCCAAGCCTGCTGGAGTGCGTGACATATCGCTACCGGGGTCACTCCATGTCAGATCCCGACAACTACCGTGGCAAAGACGAAATCAAGCAATGGCAGGGTCGCGACGCCATCCTGAGCCTCGGCGAGCATCTCAAAAAGCAGAAGATGGCTAGCTCCGACGAGCTGCAGAAGATCGACGAAGAGATCACCGAGGAGGTCGAGGCGGCAGTCAAGTTCGCCGATGAAAGCCCGGAACCGGACGTCAAGGACCTCTATCGCGATGTCTACGCCCCGGAGGTGAGCTGATGCCCGTCCTGGCGATGCGTGACGCTCTCAACCAGGCGCTCCGGGAAGAGATGATTCGCGACAAGGACGTCTTCCTCCTCGGCGAGGATATCGGCCTCTACGACGGTTCCTTCAAGGTGACAAAAGGCCTCTTCAAGGAATTCGGAGAGAAGCGCGTGCTGGATACGCCAATCGCCGAGGAGATCATCATTGGCACCGCGATCGGCGCCGCCATGGCGGGGCTGCGGCCGGTGGCGGAGATGATGACCGTCAACTTCATCATGGTGGCGATGGACCAGGTGGTCAACGCCGCGGCCCATATCCGGTACATGTTTGGAGGTGGCACCACGGTGCCGATCGTCATCCGCACGCCCGGCGGCGGGGGCCATCAGCTCGGCGCCCAGCACTCGCATAGCCACGAGAACTGGTTCGCTCACGTCCCCGGACTGAAGGTCGTTGCGCCTGGAACTCCGGCGGACGCCAAGGGCATGCTGAAGGCGGCCATCCGGGATGACAACCCGGTGATGTTCATCGAGAACGAGGGTACCTACGCCGTCAAGGGTGAGGTGCCGGACGGGGAGCACCTGGTTCCCCTCGACAAGAACGAGGTGAAACGAGAAGGACATCACGTAACCATCTGCGCTCATTCCAGGATGTTGATCGTCGCCATGGATGCCGCTGCCGAGCTGGAGAAAGAAGGCATCAGCGCCGAGGTGGTCGATATGCGAGCACTTCGTCCACTCGACATGACGCCCGTGATCGAGTCGGTGAAGAAGACGAGCAGAGTGATAACCGTGGAAGAAGGCTGGCGCAGCTTCGGTGTTGGCAGCGAGATTGCCGCCCGGGTCTACGAGGAGGCCTTCGACTATCTAGACGCCCCGGTGGCGCGCATCGGTGCAGCCGAGGTTCCTACCCCCTATAACAAGCGCCTCGAGAAGCTGGCCTTCCCGGCGCGGGCGGACGTGATCGTCACGGCTCGGGCGCTCCTGGGCAGGAACTAGGAGGTCCCGGTGGCCAACGTCCAGATGCCCCGGCTTTCGGATTCGATGGAAACCGGAAAGATCCTCCACTGGCTGAAGAAAGAGGGCGAGGAAGTCATCAAGGGCGAACCCCTGGTCGAGATCGAAAGCGACAAGGCCAACATCGAGGTGGAGGCTTATGCCTCGGGCAAGCTGAGCATCCTGGTGCAGGAAGGTGACAGCGCGCCGATTGGGGCCGTCATCGCGGAGATAGGCGCGGCTGCACCGGCGGAAACTCGGCCGAAGCCGGACACGCCGCGAATGGAGTCGCCCACGGCTCAGTCGAACAATCCGCGGGCCCACGTGGAGCAGGCGGAAAAAGCCGCGGCGGTCCCCGCCCGGGTGGCTCCGGCGGCACACGAGGAGGGTGGCGGCGAGCAGTATCCACAGGGAGGAACCGACGACCGCACCGAGGTCGGTGCCGCAGCGCAGGCAGCCCTCAACCTGATCCGCCGCCCGGCCGGACCGAGCAATGGTGAGCGGCAGAAG
The DNA here is from genome assembly GCA_036403615.1 of Candidatus Dormiibacterota bacterium. GTDB lineage: Bacteria > Chloroflexota > Dormibacteria > CF-121 > CF-121 > JALYYC01. Next base: position 15,906 of record DASWQQ010000097.1, read on the forward strand.
GTATCGCCGGTCGCACGACGAATCGCGGAGGAACTGGGCGTGGAACTCGCGGGCCTCAAAGGCACAGGCCCTGGCGGGCGCATCACCAAAGAAGATGTCGAGGCGGCAGCCTCCGGCAAGCCGGGCCAGCGTGCCTCCGCCGCGGCAGACGCCGGGCCTTCAGTCTCACGGCCCGCCGGGGAGTCCGAGATGGTCGAACTCTCCAAGATGCAGGCGACGGTGGCGATGCGGCTGGCGCAGAGCAAATTCTCGGCCCCCCACTTCTACGTCACCTCCGAGGTCGCGATGGACGATGCAGTGCGTCTCCGCCAGATGTTCAACGAGGCCATCGACAAATCAGAGGCAATCAGCCTGAACGACCTGATCGTCAGGGCCGTGGCGCTGGCGCTGACCCGGTTCCCGCAGGTCAACGCCTCCTGGGCGGACGGGAAGATCGAACGCAAACGTGACATCAATGTAGGAATCGCCGTCGGACTGGCGGACGGTCTGATCGTCCCGGTGGTGCGGAACGCCGACCAGAAATCGCTTAAGGAGATTTCGAAGGAATCACGCCAGCTGATCGATCGAGCCAGGTCGAAAAAGGCGGGGGCCCAGGATTACCAGGGAAACACCTTCACGATTTCAAATCTCGGCATGTACGACGTCGACCAGTTCACCGCCATCATCAATCCGCCCGACTCGGCAATCCTGGCGGTGGGTGCGATCGAAGACAAGCCGGTGATAAGAGAGGGCCAGATCGTCCCGGGCAAAAGGATGCGGGTGACGCTTTCCGTAGACCACCGCGTCTTCTACGGTGTGACCGCGGCTCAGTTTTTGCAGGAAGTCAAACGCCTGCTGCAGAGCCCGATGGCTCTCGTACTCTAGCCGACTTTCGGCGCCTGGATCTTGACCTGGCTGTTGAAGTCGTGCAGCTCCACGACGAGGTGGGCGCTGACGTGCGCCATCGAGCCTGCGGGCAGGCTCAGGGCGGGAGACTTTGTGGTAGCGCTCTCCGTCTTGAAGGCGGCGGCCAGCTGTGAGAGATCGGCGGTGACGTCGGCATCGTAGCTGGCCCTGCGGACCAGGTGATCACTGGTTCCCGTCCAGACGTCGGCCGACACGGTGGCGTTCCGCAAGACCGTTTGCAGGGCGCTCATTTCAGTTGAGCTTGCCGAATGTCCGGCCGAAAGCGCGGCAAAGAGCTTGACCAGGTCCGGTACGACGCGGTAATGCTCAACCGTTACACCGTTAATTTTCGAGCTGGCGTCGGTCACCTCGGTAACCGACTTAGCCGTGTCGATGACGGTCTGGTACGAGAGTTTTCCGGAACCGGTCTTGGGCTCGGCGGTCGGCGCCGATGCCTTTAGAACCTCCCACTTCGAAGTCATCGGGTCCTTGTAATAGAGCTTGCCGCCGGCCGAAATGACTTCCGTATTGAGCGTGAGGCCACCCAGCTTGGCGCTGATCGTCGCGTCCAACTGATCTGGCTTCTGGGCGGCTCCGCTGATCTTGAGGATCACGGTCATATCGCTGCTGAGCAGCCCCGCCTGGGCGCCGCCCTTAGCCCGCAACTGGTCCACCAGCGCCTGCGGCAGAGTCACATGAACCGTGCCGTTGACGTCGAACTTTGCAGATCGAAGCTGGCCCATCGCCTTTCCGCTGGCAGCCAGGCCCTGCTGCGGCGTTCCCGACTTCGTGGCACCGGGCGCAGCCACCCCCGCACAGGCGGTCAGAAGGCCGGCAGCCAGCAGGGCGCTGAAGATACGTTTCATTGCTTCCACGAGTATATGCACCGCCGGCCGCCGGAATGTGACACGCGATCTCCAGGTGAGCGACAGCTTCCTTCGGTCCGAGATCGAAGCGTGTTGCGGACCCGGCGGCAGCGGTCGCCGGGTCCCAGGCGACTCCGGCTAGGCGACGGCTGCGAGAGCGCTGCCGCGCGTAACCTGAGTGGGCGCTTCTAGTACCGCAAAGTCTGTGGACCTGATATTCGTGAAATGCGGGTTGCTCATGATCGACCGGCACAGGTCGCTCTGCAGGAACACTTCCATCGCGGCTGCGTCACGCCAGCTGTAAACGCCGCCGTAAGTGTTCGTTTGCGGGTTCGACAGCCAGACCTTTGATATGAGGCCCGGGACCTCCGCGAAGGTGGGCGCCAGTTGGTCGCACAAGCTGTTGAATGCCTTCTCTTCAAGGTCTTTCAGCTGAAAGTTGATGATCTGGGTCCGCATGCCTGCTCCTATCCTCGGGAGTGACCCGGGGTCCCGACCTTCGATAGAAGGTGAAAGGGGGCCGCAGATTTCGCCTGGGGCGCCCACTCTGCGCCCAGACCCTGCCTCTGTCAATGAGCAAGGTTTCGCGACGGCCGCTCTCGAGCATCACGGCCGGTCAGAATCCGCGCGTTAGACGCCATCCCAGGTCTGGACCTTGGATCGCGGCCGCTGTCACCAGGGGCACCTCGGCACGGTGGCTGACCGTCTCCAGCACCAGGGTGCCGACCTCTGACCCGGAGGGCAACCCCGACGCGAGCGGCCTGAGCGTCACCCGCCTGGTGACCGTCGTACCGTCTTCCAGCAAGAAGGAAACCGGGCTCGCCGCGACTAAAACGCCGGCCTCGCCCCAGGCGGTCTGGTAGCGGCCGACCACGTCGCCGCGTGCGGCAACCACCCGCAGGTGCAGTGAGGGCGTAAGGGCCCTGAGCAGCGCGCTGGTTGTCGCAAACGCTCCCGCCAGCTGGTTCGGTTGACCGAGCACCGCTGAGTAGACGCGGACGGTTTGACCGTCGACCTTCAGGTCGGCGGCCATGACGAAGCAACCGCCGGCCTGATCGGTGTGGCCGGTCTTGATGCCGATGATTCCATCCTGACCGAGCAGGATGTCCAGGTTCTTGATCACACCAGCCACTGGCAGTGTCGCCTGCTTTTCGGCCACGACCGCCGCCAGCGCCGGTATCGCCATTGCCACCCGCGCCAGCTTGATCAGGTCGGCAGGGACGCTGACAGTCTGCGGAGAGAATCCGCTGGGGTCGGCGTAACGAGTGGCAGTCATCCCCAGGGCAATGGCTCGCGCATTCATGGCGTTGATGAAGGCTGGGACAGTGCCCGCAACCCACTTGGCGAGCATGTCGGCGTAATTACTTCCGGAGGGCAGGAGCAACCCCTCCAGGAGTTGATACTCGGTGAGCTGCTCACCAGCCGAAACCGGAACCACGGACTCGTTCTGGTTCAGTTCCGCGAAGTAGGTGGCCACATCTGCCCTACTCACCGTCAGGACGGGTCCAGGCTGACCGGGGGCGAGAGGGTGGGTCTCGAGGGTCAGCAGCGCGGTCATGATCTTTGCCGTGCTCGCCATTGGGCTGGGCGCGGCACCACCCGCGCTTCCGATCTGGCCGAGGCCCTCAACAGCCAGCGCCGCCTTGCCCTGTGCCGGCCAGGGAATGGTGGGCGCGGAGCCCATTACCAGGGGGCCGTGAATCAAAGCGCTCGTCGCCACCGCGGGCAGGGGCCGCAGCAATTGAACCAGGGCCACGGCCAGCAGCAGAACCAGGAGGATGGGAAGCGGACGGCGGAGGGCGCCGATGGGCTCTAGCGCCAGTCGAGTGGCGGGCCGACCATGGGTTCCAGCAGCTTCAGGATTTCTCCCTTGTGCGGAAAGCGGC